>JAURXW010000369.1 GCA_030654205.1 Bacteriovorax sp. | reverse complement strand
TTGATCATTTAACAGCCAATGTTCTATTAAAAATAATTTCAAAAACAATTTTGGATTCAAGGGCCGAAGTTGTACGTATAAGTCTCAGAGATCAGGTAAATACCAATACAAATATTTTAATCGCCAAAAAAAAAGAAAACGATATTAGTAATTTTTATGAAATAGAAGAAGACAGGGATTTTTTAGATAGTGAACTCAAGGAAGTTCAATCTAAACTTGATCATCAAATCAATGTAACAACTGTCGCACAAGACAATTTAGCCACGGCGGAATCAAATTATCAACGATCTAAAAAAATTTCTAATAAGAAAATTGACAATGAAGACATTGATATTGAAACACACCGTAAGGAGCTTCGTGAAAGAATAGAGAAGCTAAATTCAGACCTAAGTGCTTTGGAGGACGTTTCCTCATCACAAACAAGCAGAGATAAAGAAGTTCTTGTGCAGCTAAGAAGAGATATTAGAGAATCTAAAAGTAAGTTAAAAATGCTGGGTGAAGGCAATTCCCAAACAAGCTTAAGGCAATTTGTTAAACAAAATGATGAAAAAATTCATGGAAAAGAACTAGAATATAAAGTTATTAAAGATCAGGTAGATTTTGCAAAACAAAACTATGAAGACTTAATTATTAAGAAAAAAGATATTTTGAGAAAGAAAATTAAGGCCGATCAGAGTATTGATATCTTAAAGCCAAATGTTGAATTTATAAAAAATCTTGAAATAAAAATCGAGCAATTGAAATTATTAAGTTTAACAGTTAGTCCCGATGTCCGTTTTGATAGTTACGCTGCAGCTCCAGATCCAATAAAAAAGATAGGATTAATTTTACTGGTTGGATATCTGGTAATTCTAGAAGGTCTACTATTAACATTATATTTATCTACTAGGTTTTATTTTGATAATAATATTTACGATATTGATGATTTAAAGGGAAGCTCATCGAATCTGAAAATTATTGGCAACGGACCTAAATATGGCCAGACTTGAGTCTTCTTGTCAGAAAATAAGGTAACATTAAATTTTTTCCGCAAATTACTTTAAACAAAGTAACTTGTTATCATTGCTGAAGCTGTTATAATTAAACAATGAAAAAAAATATAATTTTAGTCGTTTTGATCTGTGAAATGTTATATTCATCATTAATTTTTGCTGATGACTCAAAAGTTTCCACTGGCGCTTTTAAAGATTTTTCTTTGCCTTCTGAGTTCGAAGGTATCAAGAAAGAAGCAGGAGCGCTTTATTATTCAGCTAGTAGTAAAGGAAAAGTTCTAATTCCTGTAAACGTTTGGGGGGAGGTTAATAAAACAGGACTTCACTTTGTTCCTATAGATACTGATCTAGTACAAGGCCTATCATTAGCAGGTGGACCTAAATCGACAGCTGCATTAGATAAAATAAAATTAACTAGAAATGTAGATGGCAAAATCGAAGAATTTAAATTTGATCTCGAAAAAGGTGGAACTGTTGCAGCTTACAATTACAAGCTGACCCCTGGAGATACTATTTTTGTTGAACGAGAGTATTTTTACGAAAATAGAACTTATTATACAAGTTTGCTAGCTGTCGTTGCTACAATACTTTCTTCGGTGATTTTGTATAGACAAATCAAAAGAGGCCAGTGATGATCTCTCTGGTTGTCCCAACTCATAATCGGGCCTATGCCTTAGTTCAAGTGTTGGATACTTTCTATTTACAGGAAAGTTTAAGTGAAATTGTTTTTGTTGATGATTGCAGTACTGATAATACTAAAGAAGTTATTGAGCAGTTTAAAAATAAATATCCTAAAATTATTACAACCTATCTGCGGAATTCTGAAAAGTCCGGAGCCTCTTTTTCAAGATTGAAAGGTGTTAATGCAGCCAGCTCTGAATACATTCTTTTTTGTGATGATGATGAATTCATGGAGCTTAATTATACCAAAGTATGTTTAAGAAAATTACAGAATAGAGAAGGCGATATTATTTCTGGAAGGCATTTTTATCGAAATCCAAACGAAAATATTAGTAAGGCCATTGAGCGATTTGGAATAGGGATAAGTAATGCTGCTGTTTTTGGTAAAATCAGGTTCAAAGTTTATACAGATGCTAAATTTACTGGAGATATGAAAGTTCCGTTTACCCATGGGATTTTTATGACTACGAAAAAACTACTGAATCAATTTCAAATTGATCCTTTCTATTCTAAAGGAAATGGGTTTCGTGAAGAAAGTGATTTTCAGTTAAATGCTTTTTTAAATGATCACATTATTCTTATGACTAATGAAACTCATTGCGTTCATATGAACATGTCGGAGGTCAGAACCGGCGGACAAAGAGTAAATCGTTTAAAGAGATTTTGGTACAATATTTACTACACTCATTATTTCTTAAGAAAATATTATCCAAAATTGCAAAAAAAAATACTTATAAGTTATTCATTGAAGTCTGCAATTACTCTTTATACTATCGCTGAGTTTTATGATTTTTTCATTAGACCATTTGGAATAGTCGCTAAAAAAATATTAGGGAAGGTATGAAGCATGTTTTAATCATAACTCCATACCGCAATTTAGTTGGCGGTGTTGAGGTTGTGACAAAGAATCTAGCTGATCTTCTTGAATCCAAAGGAATGGTCGTTGAGTATTTGACTAGCGATAACCTTAAGGCCAATTCTCTTAAAGATATTCTATTTGTCAAAATTTTTGGACTTCCTTATTTAACGGCGAAGTCATTTAAGCAACGAGCAGATAGGGACAAAATAGATTTTGTCATCTGTAATGGTGAATTTAGTTTTGGAATAAAGCATTCCAACGCAATTGTTTATTTCCATGGATCATATTTTGGTCTTAAGAAATTTAATGGCCATATGTTGGGCATTAAGAATAAAATTGCA
>JAURXW010000360.1 GCA_030654205.1 Bacteriovorax sp. | reverse complement strand
GCCATGCCTACCTGGTATGAACTTATCCCTCATATTGATAAAAATATTCCAAAGGATATAATTACAGAATATTTAGGATTTAGTATCATGGATTCAAATTCCAATGATGAGAGCAAGATGTATTATATGGCCGGAGTTGCTGTTTCAAAAGTACCTCAAAAAATTCCCAAGGGATTAGAGTTAAAAAAAATTCCATGTGGAACTTATGCAAAGTTTATTTTAATCGGTCCGACGCATTTAGTATGGAATGCTTTTGATACAATATTTAAGATTTTGGCCGATGGTAAAATTAAACTTAGAGCTGGAGCTTGTATAGAGAATTATTTAAGTAATCCAGAGCTTGTTCCTGAGAACGAATTAGTGACTGAGTTGCTGGTTCCAATTGAAGTTTAATTTGTCCTGTATTAAATTTGAATCCAATCTATACCTAAATAAACAATTTCTTCTGAAGGAGAATCTTCAACAACTTTGGATATTTCTGTAATGGCCTCCAGTAATATTTTTTTAATTTTAGGTATATCTTTTTTTGCAATAGAGACTGGGGCGGTAAAAGCTAAATCTTCAGAGCTCATTTTTTCAGATTTATATTTGGAGTATGAAAAAAGGAAAGGAGGGCCGTTGTCAATAAAGCTATCACGGCTTGAAAATGGGGTATTAAAACAGGTTGGGGAAAAAGAATTTTTCGATTGTTATTAATTAACTTATAAATCAATCATAAAGTTAAAGTACATTTTTTGCCCAACAAAAGTTGGGCTTTTATTTGAATAATTATATCTTTTAAACTGCATTATTTAAGCTAAAGATTATGCTACCAAGTCCATACACGCTTACAAACAACGACTCTGTAATTTTCAAAATCTTCGAATGTATATCCATGCATATCCCAATACGGATTATGTGAAATCACTAAATTAAACCCGGCCTTGCTTCATGGGATGCAGATATTGGAGCGCTTTGACCTTTTTCTTGGGTAAACTCGAAGTGATAATTAGAATTTAAAGCACCCAGGATTGCACCGCTAAAATCACTATGATTTTCAAATGAATCTAAGATCTTTAGGTTTAGTCCTCGTTGATACATTTCAGTAAGTTTTTTTAAATTATTTGTGGCACGTGCAACTCTTAGTTTGGGAATCAAATACTACTCCTTATAAAAGTTTATATTTCAAGTGTATCATACGATTCATCCTGGAGTTTAACCGCATGCTGAAATTGAAATATCATAACATTTTAAAATACCTTTTACAGCGCTCTCTCCTGGTATCACGAATTTGTAAGTTTTTAGGGTTCTTTCATCACTAAGAGTACGGATTTTAGTGCCCGAGCAAGGAACATTTTTTTCATGATGAGAAATCACATTAGTCTTAGTCTCTATTAATTTGATTAAATCACCATTTTGTTTTTTGAAATCCATTTCTGTTTGTAGGCCTGAATTTAGATCAAGGGCATCTCCAATTTGTATGTCTTTTGAAATATCGATATTGGCAGCATAGAGCGCTGGCCGAGTCGTAGAAACAATTGCTAAAGTGTCCCGGTTAAAATTGACTACTGATTTGTCGGGGAGAATACCAATGCATCCATATCTCCAAGAACCGGCCATTGCTTGTGCTGAGAAAAAAGAAGTGCACATAATTAGTAATAATATTTTGTTCATATTAAATCCTTGTTTGAGTCTCAAATTGTTTTGAGATCAAGATTTATTAACATCATCTTCATTTTTCGACTCATACATAATTATATGTAACATATATTTTTAAAGTGATGTTTTTTGTAGGTTGTCTAAAACTAGAAATATTCAAGAAAGCAAAAATATATTCGAAACCTTTTTTTTGAGCATAATTTTTCCTAACAAAAATCAAATTTTAATCTATGAATTGAATAGAACTATACTTATTGATAATGTATACCTTTTTGGTGTACATTGTGCGTGATACGAATATGCCCAATGTGGTTATATCCAAAACGGCTCAGAGGCAAATTCGGAAAATTTCAAATGAAATTCTAGAAGTTGTCTACAGGTGGATCTTAATTGTTGAAACAATTGATAAGCATAAATACTAGGAAGTTTTTTATGATATATGCAAAAAAAATATTAGAACAATATATCGGTCCGCCAACAGTTGGAATGCTTCTCAGGGCCTATCGAAATGCCAATGATATTACAATTCAGAAATTGGCACTTACTCTTGGTGTGACAAAGGGATATATCTCCAATATTGAAACTGGCAAAAAAGAAATATCGCTGGATAAGGCCCTAAATATTTGTAAAGCATTAGGGGAAGTTAAAGAAGTTTATGCTCGGGTTTGGTTCGAGGAACAAGCACGCAATGCTGGTCTTGATTTTAAAAAAGTAGTGAATAGATAATTAAGAGTAGATCAAGAAAGCAAAAAAACTTTCGAAGCTTTCCCTTGATCCAACGCCTGCCTAATAGATAAATTAGACCCTTTTATTTTTCCTGCACTATGAGCGTCTTCATTATGGGCCCCACTCGATAAACTAGCATGCCCAATTCTTGGATAAACAATCTTTAAATTTTTCTGAATGTTTTTTTCAATCAGCACCAGGTCGTTTTTAGACGCTAGCTCTGTTTTTTGTTTTTCAATTTTTTCCACGTAGCCACGGGCCACACCGGTAAAAAAAGAATTTTTGCTTGAGATACCTTTAAAATGAGGATTTTCTTTCTGAGTTTGTTTCCAAATAATTTCTAATTCGCGATCAAGGAAACTGGCCACATAATCAGCAAGCTCCACGGACGTTTTATCGCCAATGACTTCTAGATAAAATATTCCTCTTCCATGATTAAAGACGGGAGAGACGAAGAAAGTTTTTAGAATTTCATAGATCGCTACATGTTTTGAATTTTTCCGAGCGGCCACTAGAACGCGTTTTACATAAACTGTTTCTTCATCTGAATTTTGTGATTGATTGAGATTGAGATTATGCTCAAGTAAAAGTTGATTGGCCTTTAGAGTCGCAAGCTCTCTTTCGTGAGTATTATCAGACGAGGCAAGGGCCAAAAGTTTTTTTAAACGAAGAAGTAATTTTTCCGTTTTTTCATTACTTTCGCCGATTTTATCATTTTCGTGTTCAAGATTGGCATAGGCCCCATAAACTTCCGGACCCCATCCAAAATTTCTGCAGGCATCGTGAAACTCTTCTCCATGCAAAACTTTAGGGCCATGGATTAAGTAACACATAAAATGCGCGAGTTCGTGGCGGATTATATTTTTTAAAACTTCATCTTTTGCTTGATACATTAATTTTTTGGAGAGTCCTAATTCATAAGTGCGGGAGTCAAAATAACCAAGGCGTGTGTGATCTTCAAAAACCACCACATTGAGCGGGTAGAGGATGCCTTTAAAATGGATACGGCTTCTTTCCATTTTTAGGCCCATTTCATTATTGACTATCTCGCGTACGTCGATGCGTACGCGAGTAATAAAAGCTGAAATCGTTTTAGAGTGAAGAAACATACAAATTATTTTCGAGCAGCAAATGCGCCTTTAACCCACTCGCGATTCATGCGAGCGATGTTTTCAATTTTAATTCCTTTCGGGCATTGAGCTTCACATTCTGCTTCGTTAGTACAATTTCCAAATCCAAGCTCATCCATCTTAGCAACCATGGCCTGAGTGCGGGCCTCTGATTCTACTGCTCCTTGAGGAAGTAGAGCGAGTTGAGAAATTTTAGCTGAAACAAAAAGCATTGCAGAAGCATTTTTACAGCTGGCCACACAAGCACCACAACCAATACAAGCAGCAGCATCCATTGCTAGTTCTGCATTTTCTTGACCGATTAAAATGGCATTTGCATCGTGAGGATTTCCAGTATTAACATTAACAAATCCACCGGCCGCAATAATTTGATCGAATGCTCCGCGGTCTACCATTAAGTCTTTTAAAACGGGAAAAGCTTTTGCTCTCCACGGTTCAACAACAATGGTGTCACCTGATTTAAATTTTCTCATATGCAGCTGACAAGTTGTTGTTTCAGCTTCAGGACCGTGGGCCTGAC
>JAURXW010000348.1 GCA_030654205.1 Bacteriovorax sp. | reverse complement strand
GACAAAGGTGCGCTTGTTTCTTTAAGAAAATTTCTTACCCATGCAGGAGTTAAACCTAATGAAAACTAAAAAAAAATCTCCATTCCTGATTTACAAAGATTACAAGGCATCAATTGAGTTTGATGCTGAGTTAGGTTTTTTTCATGGGGAAGTTCAAGGCTTAAACGATATAATTACTTTTCAGGGAAAATCTGTAAATGAACTTAAAACTGAGATGAAAAAATCGGTAGAGGAATATCTTCTTTTTTGTAAAAAAAAGAGTAAGTCTCCGGCAAAATCCTTTTCTGGCAATTTAAATTTAAGAATGGATCCTACACTTCATGAGAAAATTAATCTCGAAGCTAAAAAATTTAAAATGAGCCTAAATGAATTTATTAATTTGGCCTTAATGGAAAGAACAAAAGATCTTTAATTCTGCCCTTGATAACCCTTAACAACTTTCTGAAATAATTTATTTTCACTCGAAGAAAACAAAAAACCTTTCGAGCTACGTGCACTCTCTTCCCAAAAATCAACTAATTCAGGGAGTGCTAAAATTCCAGAGTACTCTCTTTGGAAAAGAGCAAACTCAACAATTTTTTTCAATTGCTCTTTAATTTCTTTATTATAATTTTTATGAAAATTAAGCGGCGATTTTTTAGGAAGATTATTAAGAGTAGCCAAATCAGGCACACCAACATCTTGGCCGTTACTCCAATCTAACTCAACAAAACTCACTGCATTTTTTTCTTCTAAGTATTTCCAATTTCGATGCCCGCCCCAATTAGATATAATGGTTTTTAGTCCACAGGCCAGACCTTGCACAATTGAATAACCAAAATCTTCTCCGTAATGAGCACTTAGAGAAACCTGATAATCACAGGCCTTCATAATATTTTTTAATTCTGATTGAGACTGAAAGGCCCTGAATTCTATTCTTTTTGTCAGCCCGCGTTTTCCAATCTCAACCAATAAAGCATTGGCCACATGAATTCTCTTGGAAGATTCCAAATGAGGTATCCCAACTGAATCAATGTCCCCACAAACCAATAGATTTAAATTTTTGTGCAGCTCTAGTAAATCCAGTAAGGCTAAAATATTTTTTTGCTGACTAAGTCTTCCAGCATAAAGCATGACTTTTTTATTCGGTGGGATTTTTAATTTTTGTCTTAGTCTTAAAACTTCCGATTTGTCTTTTGCCGGTTTGAAATGATTACTTACAGGATGGTATAAAACATGCGTGCGATTGTTGCCAGGAAACCAATAATCCAATAATTCCTTTTCGGCCTGACAGGCCACAACCCAAAGGTCTTCAGGTCTAAAAAGCCCTCTAAAATGCCACAGGTGATAACCCAGCTTGGTAGCCTCCCCTCCAAAAATAAAAATGGCGGGTGGCCTATTGAGAGGATTTTTAAAACAATTAGCCAGCCACATCAATACAGGTATTTGCACTGAACCTGCGGGAAATATCCACAAATCATCCTTCAAGGATGGGAGTTTATTTTCAAGAATATTAAAGACTTCAGTCTGCTTAGATATGGATTTTAAGATACTTATGAGTTCCGGATGTATTATCGCGACGCTAGGCCATGAAGCAGGCCCATTTGGTGAGATTATAGATATTTTAAAATTATTTTTCATTTATTTTGTGCAAATTTCTTAATATCCTTATTTTTCACGTACAATCTTATTTATGTCTAGAAAAAAGAAAATAATTAGAAAGAACAGGCTTCGGAAGGCCAGCGCTGCTTACGTCAGGTAAAGAACTCGATCCCTTGTTGAAGTATTTCTTGAATACCCAAAAGCTTGGGCAGAAAGTTCAGACGAACTCAATCATCCTTCACGACCACCTTGGATTCACTTCACATAAAATTAACGCTGTTTTTTCAAACTGAATTAATTTAGAAACTTTAAGTTTTTAGATTTTAATTTGTAATAAAAATTATTGGCTGAAAAATCAAGGAAAGATAAAATTGGTGGGAGTTGAGGGGCTCGAACCCCCGGCATCTACCTTGTAAGGGTAGCGCTCTACCAACTGAGCTAAACTCCCAATTTTATCGAAAAGATGTGGAGTTAAAAATAGTCAATGTGCCTAGTTCTGTCAATTTATTTTTCGCCTATTACTAAAGAGATTAACAAAAAAAGGGGGCCCAAAATTGGACCCCCTTTTTAATCTTTAATAATTTTAAAACTTAATTAGCTACTTCCATTCCGCGGTCCCCGTCTACAACTGTAAGTGTAGGCGTAACCAGTTGCATGAACTTCTCTGGCTGATTAAGATCAAGAGCTACTCTTAAAACTTGTTCAACATGATCACATGGGATGATATTGATTCCGTCTTGAATCTCTTGAGGGATATCAGCTAGATCTTTTACGTTTTTAGCTGGTATCACAACTGTCTTAACTCCAGCATGTTTAGCTGCAAGAAGTTTTTCTTTTAATCCACCAATTGGAAGCACTCGTCCTCTAATTGTCACTTCGCCAGTCATCGCAACATTTTGATGAACTGCAATTCCAGTGATCGCAGAAGTTAATGCAGTCACCATTGTTACACCGGCCGAAGGCCCGTCTTTTGGTGTTGCCCCTTCTGGAACATGAATATGGATATCATTTTTATTGTACCATTCATGTGAAATTCCCAAACGTGCTGAGATTGATCTCACGTAACTCAAGGCAGCTTTCGCCGACTCTTGCATTACTTCACCAAGCTTCCCAGTAATTTGAATTTTACCATTTCCTTCAACAGTCACAACTTCAATATGAAGAAGCTCTCCGCCTACACTCGTCCAAGCAAGACCATTAACTAATCCAACTTGTGCCCCTGACTCGATATCAGTGCTATCGTAACGACGAGGTCCTAGGTACTTTGGAAGTTGCTTAGAAGTTACATTGAATTTTTTTCCAGCTACAATTTCTTTAGTAACTACTTCAGTCGCTATTTTTCTAACAACATTATTAAGCTGTCTTTCGAATTCACGAACACCTGCTTCTTTAGACCATCCACGAATAATATCCATCATGCATGTATCACCGATTTGGACTTCATGATCAACTAGACCATTGGCCTTAACCGCTTTTTTAAGCAAGTATCTTTTTCCAATTTCAAGCTTTTCCTGAGGAGTGTATCCAGAGATATGGATAATTTCCATACGGTCTCTTAACGGTCCTGGGATTTTACTTAAATCATTTGCAGTCATTACGAACATAACTTTCGAGAGGTCATATTCAACTTCAATATAATGATCTGAGAAAGCTTTATTTTGCTCAGGATCTAAAACTTCAAGCATTGCTGAAGCTGGATCGCCTCGCATATCAGAAGACATTTTATCGATCTCATCTAGCAAAATAAGAGGATTTGATGTTCCGGCTTTTTTAAGCGCCATCATCAATTTTCCTGGCATTGCTCCAACATAAGTTCTTCTATGACCTCTAATTTCAGATTCATCACGAACTCCACCAAGGGAAATTCTTTGGAAACTTCTTCCTAGAGATTCAGCTAAAGATTTAGCAATCGATGTTTTACCAACTCCCGGAGGACCTGCTAAACATAGAATCGTTCCTCTTCCTTCTTCTTTCAAAAGTGAGCGAACAGCTAAATACTCTATAATTCTTTCTTTTACGTCTTTCATTCCGTAATGGTGATCATCAAGAATTTCTTTTGCTCTTGGAACTGAATTATTGTCAGTTGTGTATTCATCCCATGGCAGTGAAAGCATCCAATCAATATAATTTCTCACAACGGCAGACTCAGCTGACATTGGAGACATTGATTTTAATTTCTTTAATTCTTTTCCAGTTTTTTCTCTGGCTTCTTCAGGCATTTTTTTGGCGGCTAATCTTTCTTCCATTTCCTGGATATCAGTTTTACCATCATCTTTTTGGCCTAATTCTTTTTGAATCTCATTCATCTGCTCATTCAAATAGTATTCTTTTTGAGATTTTTCCATCTGCGTTTTTACACGTGTACGGATTCGTCTCTCAACATTAATGATTTCGATTTCACCTTGCATTTTTTCTAACAACAACTCTAGACGTCTTCCAACCTCTACAGCTTCTAAAATTTCTTGTTTCTCAGAAATCTTCATCGTTAAATGAGCAACCATTATATCTGCTAATCTCGAAGGATCAGTAATCGAAGAAATACTCATTAGAAGTTCAGGAGGAATTCTCTTATTAAGCTTCACATACTGTTCAAAGATTCCTTTGATGCTTCTGATGGTAGCTTCTAGAGTGACTGGATCCTTGGTTTCTGATGAGCATTTTTCAATCTCAGCGAAATATCCTTCAGTTCCTGATTCGAAAGTTTTAAGGCGAGCGCGGTACTTACCTTCGATTAAAACTTTTACGGTATTGTCTGGCAATCTCAACATTTGAATAATGTTAACGACAACCCCACCTTCGTAAACGTCTTCCCTGTCTGGGTTTAAGACACTTGCATCTCTTTGGGTAACGAGAAAAATTTCATTGTTGTTTCTTTGTGCTTCTTCAAGCGCAGAGATAGATTTTTCTCTTCCCACAAACAGAGGTACAACCATATGCGGGAAAATAATCATGTCCCTAAGTGGTAGTAGTGGAAATTTTTTTGACTCTGACCAGGCTTGCGACATAGTACCTCCTGCACTATTTGTTACATCCTCTAATTCCTGTGGGTCTCATTTCTTGATTGCCACCTTGGAAGTGAAGGGTCTTATAAAATGATGACATGAAAATGCAATCAAGGTCAAAAAAAAAGTATGGGCATTAATTGCTTTTTTCCTAAAATTTTCAAAGGCTTATTATTTATTCTAGAAGCGTCACTGAGCTAAGCTCTAGTTTTTTCTGGAACCCCTGCATAGGGGCAAATTGTAAGGAAGAGTTAGTTGAATATTTTTAGAGCTTAGATTTATTTTTATAACCGAGAAAAAAAGTTAATTTGCCCGATTTGAAGAATGAGCACTTTCACGGGCCTTCATAAGAATTTCAGACACTTTGTTCTTAGGTATTTTTGATAAATTTTGCATCAATTTAAAGGGAACATTTTTAAGCCCGTGGGTCTCTTTAATATCTTCAATTAATCGCATCCACAAATGAGCAGTCATCTCAGCGTCTGCAAGTGCGCGGTGATGAGTTCCATCTGTTTTTAATTTTTTAAAACGCACTAAAGTTTCCAATTTACAGTTGGGAGCATCGGGATAAATTCGTCTCGAAGAGAGCATTGAACAAGCAAATTCATTTTTTCTTTTATGATTAATTCTATTAAATTCTGCATCCAAAAATCTTAAATCAAATGAAGCGTTATGGGCAACTAGTTGATGATCAGCAATGAACGTTTTTAGGTTCCCCATAACTTCCGAAATACTGGGGGCAGAGGACAACATTTTATTATTAATTCCAGTAAAACTTTCAATGAATCCAGATATTCTCATCCCCGGATTCATGAGGCTTTGAAACCTATCTATTATTTGGTTATTACTTACAAGAACTGCTCCCACTTCAATGGTTCTGTCCCCCATATTGGGCGATAGGCCGGTAGTTTCAAAATCGATGACGACGACGGTGTAATTTCCCACGATTCCTCTTAAGATTAGTGCTTTTTTATCTCCCGACTCTTGCTTAACTTATTTTTTAAGTCAATTGAATACAAAAAAAAAGCCTCCCGAAGGAGGCTTCATATTCTAAAAAGCAGAATTAATTTTTTAAGCTGATTCTACCGTTTTTTTCGGAGAAGCAACTGAAGCTGCCGCAGCAGTTACAAAAGACTTTTTAGGTCCTTCAATAACCTTAGGAGCCCCTCTTCCAGTAACTGAGTCAAGAGTCACAATAACTTTGCAAACTTTTTCATTCGAGGGAACTTCATACATTACATCAAGCATTGATTGTTCGAGAATGGCGCGCAATCCGCGAGCTCCAGTACGTCGTTCAAGAGCTTGTCTGGCAACTTCTTTAAGAGCAGCTTCCTCGAATTCAAGCTCGATGCCTTCGTATTCAAAAAGTTTTGAGTACTGTTTTGTTAAAGCATTTTTTGGCTCAGTTAAAATCGACACGAGGGCCGCTTCATCTAACTCACTCACCATCGCATTAACAGGAAGACGTCCGATAAACTCTGGAATTAAACCAAATTTTGAAAGATCTTCTGGCTCGATTCCACCCATTTTCTCAATAACCGATTGGGCCATTTCAGATTTTTCTGAAATTAATCCCATTGGTCTTTTGGTCATTCTTTTTTCGATAATTTTATCAAGGCCTACGAAAGCCCCGGCACAAATAAAGAGAATGTTTTTTGTATCAACTTGAATAAATTCTTGTTGAGGATGCTTGCGTCCCCCCTTAGGTGGAACAGAAGCAATTGTTCCTTCGACGATTTTTAAAAGTGCTTGCTGAACACCTTCACCGGAAACGTCTCTGGTGATTGATGGATTTTCAGACTTTCTGGCAATTTTATCGATCTCATCTATGTACACAATTCCGCGCTGAGCGCGTTCAACATCAAAATCACAGTTTTGAAGAAGATTTAAAATAATATTTTCAACATCCTCACCTACATATCCCGCTTCAGTTAATGAAGTTGCATCTGCAATGGCAAAAGGGACATTTAAAAACTTAGCGAGTGACTGAGCAATTAACGTTTTTCCTGAACCAGTTGGCCCAGCGAGAAGAATATTAGATTTTGCCAATTCGACAACATCCGTTTTTCTTGGGTCACCATTTTTGTGTGAGATTCTTTTGTAATGATTATGAACAGCGACCGAAATAATCTTTTTAGCGCGATCTTGTCCAATAACATAATTGTCCAAATGAGCTTTAATCTCATGAGGCTTAGGAACATTATCAACGACTGCTTTGGTGTTACTCTTTTGAGAGTCTTCAAAAATAATATCGTTGCAAAGCTCGATACACTCATCACAAATATAACAACCAGGACCAGCGATAAGTTTTTTTACTTCTTTTTGTGATTTACCACAAAAATTACAGTGGAGAGCACTTCCGAAATTTGTTTTTTCTTTTGTCATTTGTATCGTTCCTTAGAAAAATTCCTGCAAATTATTTTATCAATTATTTTTTTAATTTGTTTCCGCTTCTGTCAATAACAACATCAATTAAACCTAGCTCTATGGCCTTGATTGGATTTAAATAATTATCGCGATCAGTTTCCTTAACGATTCTATCCATAGTCATACCAGAGCTTGAGTGTCTTATGTAGATTTCATTCAACTGAATCTTTAGATCTTGAATTTCGTTGGCCTGAATTTGAATATCACTTGCTTGACCACGAGCTCCACCCAATGGCTGGTGAATCATGATGCGCGAATGAGGTAACGAATGTCTATGCCCTGCGGCCCCGGCCGTTAAAAGAAGTGATCCCATTGAGGCGGCCATTCCCACGCAGTATGTGTAAACCGGACAAGTTATATGTTGCATGATATCGTAAATACCAAGGCCCGCGTAAACTGATCCGCCTGGGCTATTAATATAAAAATGGATTGGAGCTTCAGCATCTGATTGCTCTAAAAACATCATTTGGGCCATAATTAAATTGGCCACTGTATCGTTAACTTCAGTTCCTAAAAAAACAATTCTATCCAGGAGTAATCGTGAATAGATGTCGTACTGTCTTTCACCACGCGCTGTTTGTTCAATAACAATCGGATTAGGGATGTAGGCTTTAGGATCCATTATGTTCTCCAAATACTTGAGTTGCTCGGTTTAATTTCAATTATCTTTCTTAATTATTGTAATCGGTTAAGAAATTCAAAATCTTTAACTATTTAGCTTACTCTTAACGAGTTTTTTAACAAGGCATAAGTCTGCGTTATGTTAAGTTTTTTATCCCCTTTGTTCAGGGATTTCCCCTTGATCTTAATGGGCTTTCATCTTAAAGTGATTAGGTTCAGCTCAATATGTATATAAAAATTATTTTATGGAGGAATTCATGTCTAGATTAGTAGGAAACCCTGCTCCCGATTTTACTGCCGACACTGTTGTAAATGGAGAAATTAATTCACTTTCTCTTCACAAAGATT
>JAURXW010000333.1 GCA_030654205.1 Bacteriovorax sp. | reverse complement strand
TTTAAAGGAAGCTCTGCTTCAACTGAATGCTTGTGAAACACAACTAAATCAACATTTTCTTTGCCAATATAGGGTAAATTCTGAAGAATTGGAGTTGCACCCAATCCATAGCAAACTCGATCCATACCTTTTGAAACTCTTGTCGTCCCAATCATAATATTGCTATCTGAATCCAAAAAATACTTTGTTGCTATGCCCGAAAGAATATCCCTTAACGAAACATCACTTTCTTTTCTTCTATACTCTTTGGCCACCGTCAGTTGCCCACAAATCAAAACTTTCTGACCTAGCCCCATAAGTTGCTCACTTGCACTTTTAGGCCAAAACGAAAAATATGAATCATCAAATGCACTTATATCGTTCTGCTCAAATTGCCGAAATGAGCATAGAGCAATGCACTTTTCATCATTAAAAAGGGCAAGTAGCGTATCCTGCCTTGAAAGTTCGCATGAATAAATAATTTTTTTTTGCCCAGTGATTTCGCTCCAAGTGTTACTCCACTCGTCCTTCCAGCACTTGTAAATTTCTTGATGAATATTTTTTAAATTAAATGAAACATTTTTATAATTGGCCGGAATTATATAACAGGAAATATTCATAGCTACCCCTCATAGAGGTACTATCGTATTAACTAGCTTCGTACCTTAGTTTAAAGGTTAAAAACTTGTAACAAGATTTCTTGATGATTAAAAAGATATATGATTTTTTAAAAAAAGCTCATTTGGGCATAAAAAAGGGGGCTCCTGCAAAGCCCCCATTTTTTTTGGCATCCTGCCACTAGTAAGAGAACATCCTGTCCTCTACAATTATAAGTATAACCATAATTAATTTTTTGTTGTAATTTTTTTTCAAGGGTAAAGTTTTCCACAAAACTTAAAACAGGTTATCATTAGAGAAGTGGGGCCAAAAAGCCCAAAATTATAATAATAGATTTAATCAGGAAAGTTGAACGTGCTTAATTTCATCTCATCTCGCTTAGGTTTTAAAAAAAACTATAAAATTCAGTCTTTTACCTTTTTTATCCCCTCACCTCCCACCCGTGCAACTGGGTACAGAGAAAAGCAATTTGATAAAATTTTTTATGAATTTATCAATAAAGGTTATCGCATTCTAAACTTTACAACCCAAGCCTCCACTGGAGAGAAACAGTCAGGAATGTGGATTATATTAATTGTCCAGGCCACGAATCCAAATGCCCAGGCCCTTAACCTAGATGAAGTGCTTATTGGTTCAATTAAAGACAAAGCCCCTGTAAAAGAAGCTATTGAAGGTTTTTATTATATTGATGATCAAGTGGAACAGAATGATTAAAAAAGAATATTCTTTTTTTATTTTATTTTTTCTAATTTCAAGTTGTAGTTATTTAACCAGCAAAGTTGAATCAATGGCATCACCAAAACCTGCTGAAGCAATACCTGGAAAATTAATTCGAAAAAATTTGAATTGTTCTGAAAATAATAGAATTCAAATTCTTTTAGATGATGAATCCACTCTAAAATTTTATTACCCATTTATGCCAAACTTGTTTGAAAACAAATCATTAAGCTTTATTCAAAAATCGGCGATGCTAGCACTAGTAGAATTAATGAGACGCCCTGACGAAGCATCACCCGCGGCCCGCTTGCAATATTATTTGAGATACAATAAAAAAGATTATTATTTTGATTTTCGTCCAAAAAACTTAGCAGACAATTCAAAAATGTCCTATTTAAAAGGAATTGATTTTTTATTAAAAACTTTTGATAAATCAAAAAGCTTGGCAAATATTTCGGAAATGCTAGAACAGTATCTCCCACAAAATATTAATTTAAGTCCAGATTTAGAAAGTTTTATTCAAAAATATAAAAAAGATTTAACTAAAAATGAAACTCTAAACAATACTTTTTTTAAAGGTGATGAGGTTCTGACTAAATTTGAATCTTTTAAAAGAATAAGCTTTAAAAAAATAGTAAATACTTTTAATTCAAAAAATATTTCTGATGATTCATTTTATGATTTTTCTGCAAATTCTTTACGCGAGATGGAATCAGATCAAAAAGAACTAACTCTTAAATGCAATTTTGATTTAAATAAAGAAACCACGGCTAAAGAAGATTTTGTTTTCTCAGAACAACGAAAATCTCATTATTTCGCACTAAAGAGTGATGATAATTTTTTTATCGCGGTCAGCTCAGCAGTTATCCAAACTCCTTTTAAAAATTATGATTCAACCTATTTTATCAAGTCGCTCCCTGCTCCACTTCCTCTCCCCATATGTCAAATTACAAATGGCAATCAAGATATCGTACTTTTCTCAACTTCCGGTAGAAATCCATCACAACATTTAAAGCATTTAATTTCATACGATATAAATTTAATTGATTCATTTCAATCTCTGGAAGAATTACTCAAGTTCTCTCGGCATCTCTTCCTCAGTAATCCAGATCGAATATTATATGAATCAAAAAGGGGGCGAAAATCTCAATTAGATTTTTTCTTAACAATGAATTTTCCAATCTATCATGTTGAGTCTCTAGGTGATATCATAGGCATGGGTAATTTTAAAAAAAATAAAAAGGAAAGCCTGATAGCTGATGACAGAAGCAAGGCACTTCTTTGGTGTGCCCCTTGAGGAAATCAATTACTGTCTCAGGGAAGGCATCTGGTAAAACTATTAAAACAATCCTTATTCCAAACGATTTGCCCTCAAATATAAGTCTGATGCATTTCCTTATAGATAATGGAATAACTGTTGCCTCCAGCTGTGGAGGAGTCGGTAGTTGTAAAAAATGCCTTATAAATCGCTCACTTTTAAGTTGCCAGATTACTCTTGAAGAATTTATGGCCACTAGTATTTTAGGGCATGTGGAAATTTCTTATTTGTAGACTTTAATTCAAAGATCTTTTAGCATAAAAAATATGACTATAACCACGGTAAACTATGCGCTATTTATCTATTGATCTGGAAGCAACTGGCCTTAATGAAAATGATTTTATGATCGAATTTGGCATGGTTCCATTTTGTACAGAAACTAAAAAGGTGGAGGAATCTCTTGCAAGAAATTTCTTTATCAGATGCCCATCCTTTGAATCCCTTAAGCCACAACTCGCTCCTTGGGTGATAGAACATAACGAAAAATTAATCCAAAAAGCCCATCAGTTTGGAATGCAAATGGATAGCTTTAAAGATGAACTTGAAACTTATTTAATAAGCAAAGAAGTTAAGGCCTATTTTAAAAATGAAAATAAGGAAAAAATTATACTTTTTGGTAAATCAATGAGTGCTATCGATCTACCATTCTTAACTAGAGATCTTGGATGGGAATTTATGAGAAAATACTTTCACCATAGAAATCTCGATCTTTCTTCAACGGCCAACACCTTAATTGATTTAAAATATCTTCCAGCTGAATGTTCTTCTGGTTCACATTTAATGAGACATTTAGGAATGGGTGAAGTCAAACATACAGCATTAGAAGACGCTAAGAATACTGCCTTGATGTATATTAAAATTTTGGACTTATTTACTAATCAGCCCTCAAAAATTAAATCGTGATTATTGATTTACGGCCAGGAAAGAAGTTGGGTCTATAGCTTCCCCATTTTTTCTAATTTCAAAATGTAGATGGGGTCCGGTAGTCCTCCCAGTCATTCCTATTTGGGCTATTACCTGGCCACGATAAACTCTTTGCCCTTGATGAGTAAAATTACTCTTGGCATGAGCGTAAACACTAAAAAAACCATTTTTATGAGCGATGACAGTTATGTTTCCATAACCTCCAATCTCGCTCCCAGAATAGACTACAACGCCTTCAGCGGCAGCTACGATATGCGAACCAACTCTTGCTGAAATATCGATTCCTTCATGGGCGCGTCCCCAGCGATGTCCAAAGCCTGAGCTTATTGTATTACTCGCTGGAACTGGCCAAAGGAATTCTCCGGACTTTAAATATGCTTTTGGATCAAATGGTCTTGCTTCAAAATCTTGGACTAAGACACCACGTTTAAGTGGAATAAAAACCCATTCTCCAGCAATAATTTCTTTACCGGAATTGGATTCTGCTATTTTTTCCTTAGGAACGTTAAATTCCTTTGCGAGAGTATCAAGAGTATCCGTAGATTTAACTTGAACATAATGACCACTTTTCATTGAAGAACATGAAACGGCCAAGCAACTAAACAGAACAGCTATAGCGGAAATAGATAATATATTTATAAGTTTGGCCATCAAACTAATATTCCTTAAATATTAAAACAAAAATGAAAAATTTAAATACCTCTAATTGTACAAGAGATTTACTGAAATTTGAAGAAGTATAGTCAAACAAATCAATTTTTAGGTTATTACAAACAAATTACATTATAATTCATGAAAAATATAATTACTCTTCTGTAGAATTTGCATCTCATTACTTAATTTTTTAAGATCAACATTTCTATAACAAATTTCAATTTTGGAATTAATGGGAAAAGAAATTAAATCAAATTCAAATAGCTCAAACAGAGATGGTATTAAATTATCATTCCAATCAATTTTTAATAATAATAAGCTTTCTTCAGCTAACCTGGACTGATATCGAGTATAAAAATTACTGGCAAAATTATTTAGTAATTTTGAACTATGCAGATCACCAAAAAAATTGAAACTAAAAATAAATCCCTTGAAATTTTTGCCAATTAATTTTGCAGCATCACAATCTTTTGAAAAATTAATTAAATAATTATTTTCAAAATCTATCGGACTTACTTCTTCAGACCATTCATCAAATTCAAAATAAACATTCTTTAAACTTTGTCCATTTTTTTTCAAATCTAGAATGAGCTTCATGACCATTGGATCATTTGATCTGGTAAAGTGCAAAAAAATACGATCAGACTCATCAAGTAGATTTAAGATTTGCTCAAGAAAAACATATTCCTGAATAAAGTTGAAACTTCTAGGTGAAAAATCAAAACAAAAATCTTTTAAACCAAGTGATTTTAAATGTTGAAGAGTTCTTTTATCATAAATACCGTCAATTCTTAATTTTTGTATCATAAACAATGATAACCTAATTTTCAAGGCCTGAGATTAAGGGAGGAAATTGCCTCTTAAAAAATCAGTAACGTTTACAAAATCTAGTAAGTCCTTAAAAAAAATAGAACGCCTTTCTGTTCCTATTGATTCTGGATGAAATTGATATGAAACTCCCCTAGTCCATTGCCGTATTTGAATTTCATT
>JAURXW010000310.1 GCA_030654205.1 Bacteriovorax sp. | reverse complement strand
TTAAAACCAGGAAGCTCGGATAAAGGCAAGACTACAAAGCTGCGAGTAAAAAGACGTGGATGTGGTATTTGCAAAAAATCAGAATTAATAATATCCAGGCTCCAAAATAAAAGATCGAGATCTATTAAACGAGGGCCTTTAGGAATTAAGCGATTTCTTCCCATATCATGTTCTATTTTAAGAAGAAGTTCCATGACAAATTCGGGCTTAACATTTGGAAGCTCGTATTCTAATACCTGATTAAAAAAATCAGGTTGATTTAAATAATCAACTGCCGGACTTTCATAAACCTTACTTTGAGCAATAAATTTAAAATTTTTATCCAATTCTATTTTAGCCTTAGCGAGGTTGGACGCACGATCACCGAGGTTGGTTCCAGAGGCAATAAAAAAAGAATTTAATAATGACATTGAGTTAAGGCTTTTTAGGGTTGGTTTTTACTTCTTCGGTACCAGTATAAGATTGAATATAAGATGAGATGGCAGTTTCGGAAGGTTTTACAGGCTGAGACTTTACTCCACAACCAATTAGCACTAGAAAAATTATAAATAAATATATAAATTTAAAACTCAAGAGTTAATCCACCGTTAATTATATCTGTTCCAAAATCAGCGCGTACAAACCAACCAGGTACAATTCGTTTTAAAATTGTAACTCCAAAAATGACAGTACTTACTCTTAAATCTTGAACTAATTGTAATTCAGCGGCCAATTGCTCTGGAGTTCGAGAATTGTCGCCAGGATCGGTTCCTGCAGTGGGAGAGCTGGCCGTTATTGTCTGGTAACCTATATAAGGTTGAATATAGCTATAAAATGGAGCACTAAAAGTATACTTACCTTTAACTTCTATATTAACCATACGGGTATCAAGTCCAGGAACAGGATAGTCGCGTACTGTATTGGTTCCAAGTGCGATTTCGGCCCAAATGTTGTCGGTTAATTGATAAGACCAAGCCCCATTGATTTGAGTGTACTTTTTAGCTGCACCATCAACATCTTTACTTTGAATTAATCCAACATTCAACGAGAGTAGATTGTCAGGTTTAATAAGTCGTTTGGCATTTTCATCAATAGACAAATCGTCCTCATCAGAAGATAGGCTTGTTGAGTTAAAAAGATCTTCTTCGTTTTGAAGTTTCGAATCATTTTTTTTAACAGTTTCATTTTTGAGGGAGGCCTTATCTTTGTTAGTATAAAAACTGTCATCACCCTTCAGGACTAAAACTTGCTTGCCCATATTAAGCTGTTTCCAAAGTGCTAGATTATAGATTTTTACAATTTTAATTCCAGAAAGTTTGTCTTGATTAGTTTTTGCAACTAAGGCTCGACAGACAAGTTTATTGGCCAACAAAAGAGAAATAAAATCTCCCTTACTGAAGGTTTGATTTTCGTTAGTAAGGATAAAAATTTTTTTGGAAGAAGAAATATTAATAATCTTTTCTGCAACCAGATTGGGAGCCACATCACCAGAAGTTGGAGTATCAATTCGATCTTCTTCCTCGACATCATCTAAAACATTTTGGGCATGAAGGGGCATTGCTACCAAAAGAAATAGGAGACAGAAAAAGACAGGTAATTTAAAACCTTTTAAAATCATACTTTATTTTATAGCTCAAGGCATATAAGCGCAAATGGAATAATCATTGAGAAAAAAAGTACCATAAAATTAAACTTTAGAATTAAAACACCGATGCAATTACAAGAAACCTTCGGAGTGTAGACCATGAGAAAGATAAGCAGCATAACATTTTTAATACTTCTAATAAGCTCTTGTAGTTTATCAAACTCTAATAAGGAAAGTGTTTCCTCAAAACCCAGCGATGAGCTTGAGTTCACAGTGGATACTTTTGGTGAAACCTCTGGTGCCGAAATTAAAGTTGAAGAACAAAAGGTTGCAGAAACTCAAATATCTGATGATATGTCGGCTTTTGAAAAAGCAGTAGATAAAACTGAAGAAACTGTAGAAGTAAAACATGAAGAAATGAAGTTAGTGACAAATACAAATGAAGGTAAAGAACAACCGATGACGGCCATTGAAGAGCCCAAGTTTAAAGATTATCAAAAAGAAGTGGATAATCAAATTGCCAATACAGAGAAGATAGAAATTTTAGAAACTCCGCCTGAAATAGCACCCAAAGTATCTTCTACAGAGTTAGGAAAAGAAGAACAATACTACGTTCAAAAAGGCGATACTCTGATGATGGTTGCTTTTAAAATTTATGGTGATTATAGAAAATGGAAAGATTTGAGAACATGGAATAAAGACAAGCTTAAATACAAAATAGGCCCTGGCGTTGTTCTTAAATACTATGTTCCAGAGAGAAGTTTTGGTTGGCAACCAAGTGGACTTCCCTATCTAGTTAAAACAGGTGATACGTTACAGATAATATCAATGGATAAATACGGTACGACTAGGAAGTGGAAAAATATTTACGAGAACAACCGTCCACTAATCCTCAATCCAAATTTAATATTCGCAGGATTCACCCTATATTATGTTCCAACACGAGATATTGCGTCTAAGCGTAGATAGTTTATAATAAAATTCAATAGGATTTTTTAAGGCCTTTGATATCGAAGGCCATTTTTATATGAAGACAACCATATTTTTTATCATAGTTTTTATTATCGTATCTTGTAGTACATCAAGTAAGAAGGAAGCTGATTATTCACATCTGGGTGATTTAACAGAACGAGATTATATCGATCACCTCGCTTCTATTGGAGCAGACTATATTTCTAATCAGGAAACTCATGAAATAAGGCTGACGCAAGAGTCTCAGAGCTTTTTAACACAAATATATGACAGAATTATTTCAAATAACGAACTTCTTTTTGTAAAAGGCGAACAACCAAGTTTTCACATTGTTATTAATAAAACACCATTTATTTTTTCGCTTCCACGTGCTCAGTTTTTTATTTCGAGTGGACTGATAGAAAAATATTTAAAAAGTGAAGAGTTGTTTGTCGCGGCACTTAGTGCTGAAATCGTTAAGAGCAATCGCAATATTTACGAAAAAAAAATCATGATACCACTGGGTTTTTACAGCACAGAAAAAATGATATTGCTGACGAGATTAAAACCAGAAACAAAATATCAAGTAAACGAATGGACATATATCGTATTAAAAAGAGCAGGGCTAGATCCAACAGCTTTTTTAAACTGGATTCAAGTACAAAATAGAAACACATTAGACTTCTCTCTTTACCTGGGAGATGCAATTGGTATTTCAAAAGAAGAGCATAGTTTTAAAAACTTTATGACCAAGCAAGGTTTAATTGGAACAGAAAAGAAAACCCTAGAAGCAAATTCATCAAAATTATTTTATAAATTAATAAACAACATATCGAGTAAAAAATGAAACCTGAACAATCGGAAAGAATCCTCGTAGAAGAACTTTTTAAGAAAACGATAAGCAAAAACTTACTGGAAGATGATGTTATTGAAAACATTGAAAAATTAACCGGTGATGCATCAACGAGAAAATATTATAGAATTTGGACTTCCACAACTTCTTATGTTGTCTGTCTAGATAATCCAACAATAGATCCAAGCAGTGAACCTACCTTCTTAACCCTTCAAAGGGTATTAAACACTGAAAAGGTTAGAGTCCCACAAATACTAGATAAAGATTTAGGAACGGGATATATCCTCGAAGAAGATTTAGGAGATGTGACATTTTTAAAAGAAATTACTCAGATATCTTCAAAAGAAGAAGAGTATCAGTTTTATAAAAAAGCAATTGACCTTATGGCCACCATACATAAGGTGGACGTAAATAAATATAAAGATGAGTTTTTTGTGAAGTTAGCTTTTGACACAGAAAAACTTTTTTCAGAAATGGAGTTCACTAAAAAATATTTTTTGAAAATGTATTTAGGCTTAGATATTACAACTGCCGCAGTCGAAGCACTTTATAAAAAATTATACGATATGTGTTATATGATTTCTAATGAGCCAAGGGTTTTAGTTCACAGAGACTATCATTCAAGGAATCTAATGATAATAAATGGCGAGCAGGTTGTGATCGATTTTCAAGATGCAAGACTTGGAACACCACTCTATGACTTGGTTTCGCTACTGGAGGATTGTTATTACCAAATAGATGATTCAAATAAAAAGAGTCTTATAAAGTATTATTATGAAGAATATTTTATAAAGTTAGATAAAACTAAAAATTTAGAACAATTTATGTACCTTTATGACATGATGAGTATACAGAGAGTATTTAAGGCCATCGGTAGTTTTGCTTATATTTACGCTGACAGAAAAGACCTGCGCTATGTGAAGTATATAGGATTTGCTTTCGAGAAAATTAGATCCATCATGCTTTCTCATGATGATTTTTCTAAAGAAAGAAAAATTTTATCGAGTTTGTATTATGCAAATTGATTATGCTCTTATCTTAGGTGCCGGACTCGGTACACGGATGGGTGAAATCGGAAAAGTTATACCGAAAATACTATGGCCAGTATATTTTAAAACAATGTTAGAACTTCAAGTAAAGTACTGTGAAGATTTAGGTATTAAAAATATATATTTAAATACCCATTTTCTTAATAGCGAAATTCAAGATTTTCTTGTGAAAAACAAACTAGATGAGAGAATTAAAGTTTTAAATGAAGAAATTCTCTTGGATTCAGGTGGAGCTATTCATAACTTTGCAATACGGCCAGAGGTAAATTACCAAGGCACCTTACTTCTAATCAATGCGGATCAATTTTTATTTTTCGACAAAAAATACTGGAATGAAGCAATCGCGAAAGTTGAATCAAGCCGAGCAGTGTTGTTTGGTATAAAAGTAGAGAAGTCCTCAGCATATAATGAAATAGTTTTGGAAGATAATATATTGAAAGAGATTAGGGCCAACACTGAAAAAAGAGCTGACTATATTACTTATTCAGGACTTGGGATACTAAGCTTAAAAAACCTAAAGCCAATCCCAGGCATTTCACGATTTTTTGAAACTGTAGTTGATTACAAAAATGAAAAAGTAGAAGTTGTTACTCCTAAAGAGTGTGAATACTGGGATTTTGGAACAGCTATAATTTATGCCAATAATACATTTAAGCTAAAAAAGGAAAATGAAAGGGAAAGTGAGATGGGGAAATTTTTAACAAAACATTTGGCCTTTGTGGGGAACGAAGAAAAATACATAAACACAAAGAGTCAATCTATAGACCTAGATGCGAAGGGAGTATTTCGTCAAGGGCATATACACGCTAAAGATATTTATCAAAAAATTTAAAAATATTTTTTCTTATTTTCTTCTGTAATAAGCTTTATGCAATCAACCGGACAGACTTCAATGCAGGCGTTACATAAAGTACAAGACCATGTTTCGATAATATAATCAGAACCATTTTTCAAAATAGAGTTTTCTGGACAAATTAATTTGCAATTATCACATGAAATACAAAGTGTGTTTATTTCTAAATATGGTATCATTACAACTATATTAGCAAGATTAACCCGTTAGAGTATATAGGCATGAAAATCCTCAAAAGAAATTACGGTCATCGGAATTTAATATTATTTTTAATTCTTTCATTAATCTACCTACACGCTATTTATTCTTTATCAATGGGGCAGTCCCTGTTGTCACTGCTAAGTGCAAAATCTTTTTTTACCAATCATTACTTAATAATCTCGCTCACCATAATTACTTCATTAATGGTTCTGAAAATAAAAAAGTATTCTGAAGTTTTTTTATTGTTTTGCTTGATTGCAATTGTCGGGAAAAATTTTATTTTATTGTCACATGGGTTCAACAAATTAACACTAGTACTGAATTTTATTTATCTCGTATTTGCCTTTTATTTCTTCATTAGTTGGGAATTAGAAGTTGCAATGGCCTCATTTAACCCGAGATTTTCCAGTCACGACTTAGAAAAAGAATCTCGTTTTAAACTCATGGGAAAGCTCTATTCAGGTGAGACAGAACAAGTAGGAATAGAGGTTTTTATAACCAACATCGACAGCAGTAGCTGCTTTTTATTGCTTCCAAAGGGAGTAGATCTCAATCTAAAAACTGCAAAAAAGTTTAATATAGAATCGAACTATGAAGGTGTCTGTTTTAAAAACAATGCTCAATTAGTGTCTTTGTACGATCGAGGAATTGGGCTTATTTTTGAAAATGCTCCTGATAGAAGACTTTCTTGGTCGGAACTATATAAAGTTTGCCTAGAAAGAGGATTAATGGGTTAAAGACTTAACTTTAGTCCACTAAGTCCGATACAGATTGTATGAGTAATGAAGATACATTAATTTCAAAACTTATCGAAGAAACGTGTGCAGGGCCGGCCGTGAATGATCAGCCGAACAATAGCACGGATCTAAGAAAGTACTTTGAGAAAAGACTTAATCAAGTTGATTTTATTTCAATTGGTGATTATTTAGATCAGCATCACTTGACCCATCAAAGCTTAATTTTTCAAAATAACTCAAGCTGCTATCGCCTCAGTTACAATGAATCTGTTTTAGATTTTCCTTCAAATTGGTCAGTATTCCAAAGTATTAAAAATTCAGATTTAATTTATGTCGATCAGACATTAGATCAAGATTTCTTATTAGACATATTTTCTGAAGTTTCTGGTGCGTTTCAAAACTTATTAATTATTAATGAGAATCAATCGGTAAAATTAGTTTTTCTACCTGATGAAGAATCGCGTGATCATGTAAATTGGATGCGTAACTTTTTTGAAAAGAAAAATGCATTGAATGTAGAACAGGAAAAGGAAGCGGCTTAGTGAAATATCTAAACCGCAAACTTCAGTTCTAATTATAAAGTAGCGTAAAAATCTTTCATCATTTTTGCATCAATTTCAAGGTTTGGACTGTTGCAAATTACATAACCTCGACAATCAAAAGTTTTAAGAGCACGTAGCAATTCACGCCAGTTAAAATCTGAATCTTCAAGGTTTAAATGTTTTAGGTCACCTTTGGAGTTAGAGCTAATTCCCGAAATATGAATATGCATATTTTGAAGAGCATTAGGGTCAAGTTCTTCTTTTAGCTTGCCGAGGACAGTGCAAAATTCCTCATAAGTATTGTACTCGTTAGTACGAGCAAATAAATGTGAAAAATCCATACAAGGACTGCAAGACGATACTGACTTTGTTAAATCAATTAATTCTTCAAGAGAACCAAATTGAGAAGTTTTACCTGTTAATTCTGGACGAAGTTCAATTTGAATATCCAGGCGATTAAGTCTTTCTTCGATAACATTAAGAGATTTCTGAACTAAGTCAAAAACATCATAAGGAGAATCTTTCATGTAAAAGGCAGCATGAAATGTCATTGATTCAGCACCACACAAATCAGAAATTTTTGCAGTTTGAATAATGCGTTCAACAGATGAGTCAATTTTGTCTTGTTCACGTGCATTTAAATTAATATAATAAGGACCATGAGAGGTAAGTGGCACCCCAAGTTCATATGATACTTTACGTAGGCCAGAAGAAACTTCTTCTTTCATTCGAACGCCGTGAGCAAACTCAAGTTGCATGCAATCTAGACCTAAAGCATGAACCTGTTTAACTCCATCGATTGGATTATTTTTTTTGGGCGTTGAGTTTGGCACACCTGCAGTACCGAACAGTAGACGTTCAAATTTCATATATTTCTCCCCATTAATTACTTTAGACAACACATTGTTATCACAGATCCCCAAAATACGAGAGCCGCACCGTGAAAATGCCTTTGATTACATGTAGATACGGATACCGTAGTTACGTTAAAAGTTTTCAAAATGCCTTCTCTGCCTTATAGCTCTAGACCAAATTTTTGTCTATAATTTATAAAGATCAGTGTAATAATGACACTGCCACAAATGTTTCAAGGGGAATTTTATTTATCGCTTAAGATATTTATTTTTGATAATTTTTATATTTTTTCTAACCTTTGGTTTGATTGGATTGTTGTTTAATTTACACTGGGGATTTGCTTTTGGGTTAATACTTGCCACTATCACGCTGACTATCATTGCAATATGGGGTGAAAAATTTATTCTTATTTTTGCCAAGGCTAGATATGTTACTGATGATGAAATATTGATTAATCAAGTAAAGAATTTTTGCTGTCATATTGAAATTCCAGAAGTAAAAGTCTACTGGTCAAACGTCTTCGTTAATAATTTATATTATACTAATTCTTATTTTGGTAAACCTGCATTAGTTATAGGTAGAAACGTTTACAGCACTTTTTCTCGCAATGAGCTCAATAGTTTAATCTATGCCTCTTTATTAAAGCTCAAGTCTCATGAGGCAAAAGATCGAACAGTAACCGGGCTAATCTTTTTAATTTTATATTCACCAATTTATATTTTAAGATCAATTATAGGTCATGGGCCAACTGTTAATATCTTAAACATATTTCTATACCCGGCCTATTTCATGAAATCTAAACTATATGAAACTGAAGCAGAGATTTTAAACTTCGACAAAGAGGTTGCTAAGCTTGATGGTTTAAGAAAAGACTATATTGCGGCACTTTTTAAAGTAAGCCATTTGCCAGTATGCAATGAGCGAAGTGTCGGAGGGTTATTAATGAATGAATTAAATCATGTAAAAAATCAAACCTCAGATGTGATAAATTATTTACTAATTTATCATGTAAGTGTCGAAAAAAGAGTTAAAGAACTTCAATGAAATTTAAGAAATCAAAATTCGATCTTTCTGAATATTATCCGATGTTTTTTACATTGATCTTTATTACAGTCTTGTTTCAATATCCACTGGCTTCACTCGAATCTATATTTTATGATTTACGAGTGCGGTTGGATTTTGGAATAAAGCCGACAAGAGAAATTGTAATCGTAACAATGGATGAAGAAAGTGATGACTACCTGGGTGATACTTACCCGTATACCTACGCAACTCACTCCCGTTTTTTAGAAAAAATTCTTAGTTCAAAACCTAAAATTATTAACTATTTGTCTCAAATGCCAGAGGTTACCCCAGGTGATCAGCCATACTTTAATAATTTTAAAAAAAACCTAAAAGCCTACCAGGCCACTGGGGGGAAGATAAATTTCGGCACAGAGGTTGACGAAAGCGTCGGGGAAATATTACCTCCAGAAAGTCTGAGAGAGTTTAGTTACGCCTTAGCACAGTTAAATATTGATAATACGACTTTTGCCAAAGACGATGTTGTAAGAAGAGCGATTTTTAATGTAACAGGAGAAGAGTCCCTTCATTTACTAGCCGCCAATCAGTACAGAGCAATGTCCGGAAAAAAACCAATTAATGTTCAAGATGCACTTGGTACCTATTACAATGATGAAGCAGACGCAAACTTTGTATTATTTCGATATGCGAGTTCTCCCATTTATAGCGATTTTAAATATAAAACAATTCCTTATCACAGAGTCCTTGTTGGGAATTTTTCACCTGAAATTTTTAAGGATAAGATTGTACTAATCGGGCCCAATTACATTTCGCAAAAAGATAATTTTTACCTCACGCCTTATAACCAAGAAGAGTACGAAGCTCCTAAGCTAATTATTCACGCCAGTATAATTGATGCTTTTATTCAAAATAAAACTATTAAAATGATTCCTCGAATACTGTCTAATGTTTTAGCCTTTGTCGTTGGGATATTTCTTTCAATTTTAATATCAAGATTAAAACCAAAAGATGGCTTAATAATTACCATTTTGATGTTGGTTTCAATGTTAATAATTTCTTATCTCCTTTTTGTATTGCTTGGTTTTTGGCTATACACGGCACACCTGGTAGTTACCGTTTTTGTGGTTTATTATATCTGGATTCCCTTTAGGGCCATTGGCGAATATCAAAGACGTTTTGCTATTCAAGAAGAAGCTAAAATACTAAAAAAAGTAGAAAAGTTGAAACAAAACTTTCTTTCGTTAATGAGCCATGATTTAAAAACACCTGTTGCAAAGATTGCAGGTGTAGCCGATAACTTATATCACCAAAACTCTGGCAGCCCGGATATTAGAGAGAAGTCACAATTAATCATTGACTCGACTAAGGAATTAAATAAATTTATTTCAAGCATATTGGATCTAACTAAAATTGAATCAAGTAATTTTGGATTAAATAAAATATCGAGAGATGTAAATTCGTTGATCGAGATAGTTGTAAAAGACTTGGCTTTTGGGGCCAGTCAAAAAAATGTGGTAATAAAGGAAGATCTAGCTCCCCTGTATCCGATTGAAATGGATGCCACGTTAATTACAAGAGTAATTTCAAACTTAGTTGAAAATGCCATAAAATATTCAGGAATCGGCTCGGTTGTCAGGATTAAAACCTGGGATGATAATAAGTGGGTTTATATAGAAATTACTGATAATGGCGCTGGAATCCCTCCAGAAGAGCTTCAAAATATTTTTGAGAAGTTTTATCGGATAAAAAATGATGCGAACCACTCCATATAAGGAACCGGTTTGGGTCTCTATCTAGTCATGTTTTTTGTAGAATTGCATGGTGGAAGCATTTCAGTTGAGTCAATTGTGGGTAAAGAAACAAAATTCTTAGTTAAATTACTCAACCAGTAGTAAAATAAAAATAGCAAAAATTGCTAGGAGAATAATATGCATCGAGTGCTTGTTGTAGATGATGATAAGGTTTTACAAAATTCTGTGAAGGAAGCTCTCCTTTATCATAGCTTCTCAGTTGATGTGGCCAACAATGGTAAAGAAGCGCTTCTCGCTGTATATAAAGAAAAATATGATCTGGTTGTGATGGATGTTAACATGCCAGAGATGGATGGGATTTCTGCATTAACAGAAATTAAAAAAGTTGATCCATCAGTTATTGTTATAATTTTAACGGCCTACTCTAACGTCTCAGACGCTGTTAAAGTTGTTAAAGAAGGTGCCTATAACTATCTTGAAAAACCTATATCTTCAGAAAACTTAGTAGCTTTAATAAAACGTGCCTTGAAGGCTCGATCATTAGTAGAAACATCACTTTTTTCATCTCCAAGACTTTCACTTGGAGGAGATGATCAGTTTGTCGGTGAATCTCATGTTATGCAAAAAGTTTTTAATGTTATTGATAAGCTTGCAAAAGTTAATACACCTGTATTAATTCGTGGCGAATCAGGAACAGGTAAGGAACTCGTGGCACGCGCCATTCATTACAATGGTCCAAGAAAAGATGCAAAGTTTGTAACAATCAACTTAGCGGCAGTTCCAGAAAACTTAATTGAATCAGAATTGTTTGGTCACGAAAAAGGTGCGTTTACTGGGGCCAATGAAAGAAAGCTAGGTAAATTTCAATACGCTGATGGTGGAACACTATTTTTAGACGAAATTGGTGATGTAAGTCCTACCATGCAAGTAAAACTTCTTAGAGTTTTACAAGAAAAAACGTTTACACCAATTGGTTCTAACCGTGAAATAAAAGTTGATGTTCGAGTAATCGCGGCATCACACAAGCCATTTGAGCAAATGATAAAAGATGGAACTTTTAGAGAGGATTTATTCTATCGACTAAATGTACTCCCTGTATATCTACCACCATTGCGAGAACGCAAAAGTGATATCCCTCATCTTGTTGAATATTACATAAAGTATTTCAATAATGTTCACGCTCTAAATATTAAAGGCGTAAGCGAAGAAGCAAAAAATCTTTTAGTTAATTTTTCTTGGCCAGGAAATATTCGAGAGTTAAGAAACGTTATAGAGCACGCTTTTATTATTGAATCTTCAGATATGATTCATGCACCTTCACTTCCTGCTAATTTAAAACTTACTTCGGCGACCAAGGTTCCAGAGCCAGAAGAAAATTCAGAGTTAATGATTGATGTTGAAGGTATTCAAGATTCAATATTTGATATGAAAAGTGATGATGCAGCTCGAGTTCCAGAAAGTTTTTCATTTAATAATATTTTAAATTCCAAAGAAATGGTTATGGATTTTCAAGTTGCAAAAGATTTATTTGAAAAAGAATTTATCGTATGGGCATTAAAACAAAATCGTGGAAAAATTAACCAAACTGCGCTAAAAGCTAATATTCCTAAAAAAACATTGCTTCGTAAAATTGAAAAATACGAAATCACGGCAAAAGCTTATATTAACGGTTAGATTGAAATGAATAGAATTTTTAAAATGTGTATTATGATTGCGACTATAATTATTGCTGACCAGATCACAAAAGGTATTGTTCAGCAGAAATTTTTTTTAGGAGAATCCATCCCCGTTATTCCCAATTTATTTCACTTAACTTATGTGAGAAATCCTGGAGCAGCTTTTGGTATGCTGGCCTATGCTCCAGACTATATTAGAACGCCTTTGTTTTTTGCTTTACCAGTTCTGGCATGTTTTTGGTTAATCTATTTAATTTGGACAACTCGCAATAAAAGTTTTTTTCATTGCTTGGCCTATAGCTTAATTTTTGCAGGTGCAGTGGGAAATTTAATAGATAGATTTAGTATGAACTACGTTGTCGATTTTTTTGATTTCTTCTGGGGCCCTCATCATTTTGCTGCCTTTAATATTGCCGATAGTTCAATCAGTATTGCAGCGATAATTTTAATTGTGGATCTCTTGTTTTTAAATAACAAAAAAGACGAAAGTGCTTCCAGTACTATTTAATTCGGCTTATTTTACTCTTTATTCATA
>JAURXW010000308.1 GCA_030654205.1 Bacteriovorax sp. | reverse complement strand
GTGTCTCTATTGATTCGTTTTTAAGTATTATGAAAAATAAAGGGATTTCATTAAAAGATTGTTATTTTGTCTTGGGAGATATGAACGAATTGGGAACTTTTGCTGAAAGCTTGCACCGTGAAATTGCTGAGCATGTTAAAGAATCGGGAATTACCAATATTAGTTTTATAGGGCGCTATAAAGATTTTTATCAATTGGGATTTAATCATCCAAAAAGTGCTTATTTGAAAAAGGAAGATTTTCATGAAGAGTGGAAACAGATAAGAAGCAAATATAAATATGTCTTCGTTAAGGCTTCTCGCTCTTTACAATTAGAGTCTCTGATGAGTATAGTTTAAAGTTGGTTCAATTTTAAGCAAAACACAGGAAAGTCAGGATGCTTTACCATTTACTCTATCCACTTAGTCATCTCGTACGACAATTTAACCTATTTAAATATATTACATTCCGCTCGTTCGTAGCTTTTTTGCTAGCGACGGTCCTTTCGATTTTTTGGGGACGAATTTTTATATCCTTTATGAAGCGCAAGCAGTTTGGACAAATTATCCGTGAGGATGGTCCAGAATCTCATTTCAAAAAGAAAGGCACACCAACAATGGGTGGTGTTTTTATGCTTGGAAGTATTTTTGTGACCACACTTATTTGTGGGAATTTTTTCTCTGTTCCGCTGCAGCTTACTCTCGGTGTCACTTTTTCTTATTTTCTACTGGGCTTTTATGATGATTATTTAAAAGTTTTAAAAAAGGATACTAAAGGAGTTTCGGCAAAACAAAAATTAGCTTGGCAATTTGTAACCGCATTTATTGCCATGTTTATTATGGTCAATAATCATATTATTAACACAGAGCTTTACCTACCATTTATCAAAGCTCCGGTAATAGACCTGGGGTATGGCTATATTTTATTTGGTGCCATTGTTATTGTAGGATTTAGTAACGCAGTTAATCTAACTGATGGACTAGATGGATTGGCCATTGGGCCCATCGTGATAAGTGCTGCGACATTAGGTTTTTTAACATATGCAACGGGGCACAAAGAAATTTCACAATATCTCTATATTCCGTATATCGAAGGAATTGGTGAGATCACTGTTCTAACTTCGGCTATTATTGGTGCAGGAATTGGCTTTTTATGGTATAACTCGTACCCAGCGCAAATTTTTATGGGTGATGTTGGTTCGCTGTCTTTAGGGGGAACTTTAGGAACGATTGCAGTGCTTGCGAAATCAGAATTTCTTTTCGTCGTTATCGGAGGAATTTTTGTGACAGAAGCTTTATCGGTAATCATTCAAGTCGCTTCTTTTAAAACCAGAGGAGTCAGAGTTTTTAAAATGGCCCCAATACATCATCATTTTGAAAAATTAGGCTGGCCAGAAACAAAAGTAACAGTTCGCTTTTGGATCATTAGTGTTTGTTTAGCAATTTTAGCGCTATCAACACTGAAGACCAGATAAATATAGTTGAGGATAAAATATGGAAATGGAAAGATTTAAAGGTAAAAAAGTTTTAATAGTTGGTATTGGAAAAACGGGTTTTTCACTTATTAACTTTTTTAATAAACTTGAATGCGATATTCGAGTAACAGATATTAAACCAATTTTCGATTTAAATAAGTCTGTTAAAAAACTTAAAAAAATTGAACCGGCCCCAGAAATGACTTTTGGTGAACATAAAGACGAAGATTTTATGGATGCTGATGTTGTTGTTTATTCAGCTGCTATCAATCCTAATCTTCCTCAACTTGAGCTTGCAAGAAAGAACGGAAAAGAAGTTTATAGTGATTTCGCTTTAGCTTATAAGCTTTGTAAAAAACCAGTCGTTGCAGTTTGTGGATCTTTTGGTCGTACAACAATTTCAGCAATGATTGGATACACTTTAAAAGTAGATGGCAAAAATGTATTTGTTGGTGGAACTTCAGAAGCTCCATTTATTGAATATTGCTTGCTCCCGAATATGAATGAAATTGATTATGTGGTTGTAGAAGTTTCAGCACTTCAAATGAAATCACTTCCAGATTTCCATCCAAAAATTGTAATTTTTCCAAATATTGGAGAGAATTTTTCTAAAACAACTTTTGCTTCAGTTAGTGAATACATGGAAACTAAACTTTCCATTATTAAAAAACTTTCTCCAGAAGACACATTAATTGCTAACTACGATACACTTGCCAACAATGCAGCAATTAGAAATGCTAACTGTCAGGTTTATTGGTACTCACGTCGTTCTTATGTTTCTTTGGGAGTCATGAATGAAATCCAAGGGACGCATTTTCACGACAGAAGAATTCATTCAAACATCAATTATCATTCAGAATTTAAAGTTTCAAAGATGAGAATTGTTGGTCAATACAATCGCGAAAACCTAATGGCCGCAGTTACTGCATGTAAGGCCCTTGATGTTAGCGATGAAGCCATTCAGACTTGTATCGAAAAATTTCCAGGTATTCCTAACAGAATGGAATTCATCATGGAAAGAAATGGCGTTTGTTTCTACAACGATTCAAAAGCTGAAACGATGCCAGAAATGCTGGCCAGTCTTAAATCATTCAAAGAGCCAGTTATTTTAATTGCTGGTGGTAAAGATAACGAAGATCTTAACTTTGATCCATTTGCTAAAGAAATGATGACTAATGCAAGAGTTCTCGTATTAGTTGGTGAGTGCAAAGAGCGCTTAAATAGAGCGCTTGGTGAGCATAACCAGACTTATATTGTCGGGTCTTTTGAAGAGTCTGTTCTCTTTGCTTATCAGAAATCAAGAACTGGAGACGTAATTCTTCTTTCTCCAGGAAATCCAGCATCTGACTTTTTCCGTGATTATGAAGAGCGTGGAAATTATTTTAAGAAGCTAGTTTACCAACTTTAAAAAATACTCCTTTGAATTCTTGAAAACTTTGCTAATCTATTACTATGAACGAACATATTTCGGACGTAGATAGATTAGTAAAGGCATTCCTGTCAACGCTTGCGATAATTATAACCATTGGTTTAATTATGGTTTGGTCGGCAAGTTTTATTCTTGCTGCCGAAAAATTTGGAAGCTCTCTACATTACATTATTCGCCAACTCATTTATTTAGCACTCTCACTCGGACTGGCCTTCAGCGTTTCACGCACAAAATACACATTTTGGATAAAGTACGGTTACTTAATTAATATTGCAGCTTCAATGATTGTTGGCTTAACAGTTATTAAAGGTGTCGGAAGTGCGGCCAAGGGTGCCAGTCGATGGTTAACTTTTGGTGGAATGAGTGTGCAGCCAGGGGAAATTGTAAAGTTCACTGTTATATTATCAGCACTGTCTTTTTTTGAAAATTGGAACAAGATGGATACGTCTGAGCGAATAAAGCACGGTGGATCACTATTTTTGCCACTGGCTTTATTGATTAAACAACCAGATTTTGGTTCTTTTAGTATTTGTTTTATCGTAATCGCTTTTGTTTGTTTCATGAGTTCATTTCCACGAAAATATTTTTACTACTCACTGATAAGCGGCGGTGTTGGTGGATTGATGATTCTTTTTTCTCAAGCTTATAGAGTTAAGAGAATGTTGACTTATTTAGATCCATGGAAAAATCCACAAGGGTCTGGTTTTCAAATTATTCAATCTTATATGGCCTTTGCAAATGGTGCTATTTTTGGGCAAGGTCTTGGCAATAGTAATGAAAAATTATTTTATCTTCCTGAAGCACATAACGATTTTATTTTTTCTGTTATCGGTGAAGAGTTAGGATTTATTGGCGTTTTATTTCTTATATGCCTATTCATAGCTTTTATCTATTTCGGATTCAAATTGGTATTACAAGTCAGAGATCGTATTGGTATTATTCTAGGATCTTCAGTAATTTTTGTATTGGGACTTCAGGCCTTGTTAAATATGGGCGTTGTTCTAGGACTACTTCCAACAAAAGGGCTTAATCTTCCTTTTGTTAGTTACGGTGGTTCATCCTTAATTTGTAATTTTTTCGGCATTGGTCTTCTCCTTTCGGTGGTAAAAGGTTATCGTGATCAGCTTCAGGGGAACCTCAAATTTGAGGCGCGCTCTGGGCGTAAAACCCCAAGTGAAGTCGAAGATATTAACGAGGAAGTCTACGTTTAATCTCCTGAAAAATTAAGGAGAGAAAATGTTTCGCAACAACACAGCACTAGAAAACAATTATGTAAAAATTCACTTCGTTGGTATCGGCGGAATAGGAATGTCTGGTATTGCAGAAGTTCTTCTAGCCTCAGGCTACAGCGTTTCTGGATCTGATGTTTCAGAGTCTCCCAACGTAAGAAAATTAAAAAAACTTGGTGCGGAAATTTATATCGGCCACAAAGAAGAAAATTTAAACAACGTAACTGTTGTCGTTTACAGCTCGGCCGTTAATGATTTAAATCCAGAAGTGGCACGTGCAAAACGTGAAGGTATTCCGGTTATTAGACGGGCCGAAATGTTAGCGGAACTCATGAGACTAAAATACGGATTAGCTGTTGCTGGGACTCATGGAAAAACAACAACAACTTCATTTTTGGCAACTATTTTACAAGAATGCGATCTTGATCCAACTTATATTATCGGTGGTATTGTTAAAAATCTCGACGGACATGCCAAGGTTGGTAAAGGTGATTTTCTTGTTGCCGAAGCTGATGAATCGGATGGAACATTTTTATTATTAACTCCAGTAATGTCTGTAATTACGAATATCGATAATGATCATATGGACCATTACAAAACAGAAGAAAATCTTTTTAAATCATTTGTAGAATTTGCCAATAAAATTCCATTTTATGGAGTTGTCGCTCTTAATGGCCATGACGAAAAGTTAATGCTTTTAAAAGCTGAAATGAAACGTCCTGCTGTTACTTTTGGAATTGATATACCGGCCGACTTTACAGCAAGAAATGTTGTCTACGGACATTTTGATACAAGTTTTGATTTATACTACAAAGGTGAATTGCAAACTCGTTTTGAAATAAATCTACCTGGACGCCATAATGTTTTAAATTGTATGGGGGCCACAGTACTTGCATTTCATATGGGATTAAAATTTAAAAACATTGCAGCGGCCGCTAAAAAACTCGAAGGAGTCGGAAGGCGCTTTCAATTACTTTATAAAGAAAATGGATTTGAAGTTGTGGATGATTACGGACATCACCCAACGGAAATCGCTTCGACTTTAAAAATAGTCAAAGACACGCGTGCTGATTTTAAAAAAATAGTTATTTTTGAACCTCATCGTTTTACTCGCACCAGAGATTGTTGGGATCAGTTTTTACATTGTTTTAATGATGCTGATGAACTCTATTTATTGCCGATATATGCGGCAAGTGAGTTACCACTTGATGGAATTACAACAGATCGCTTGATTGAAGATATTAATCGCTTACATCCATTATTTGCTCGCAAGATTGAAAGCATTGATGACTTAGGGGATGTGATTGAGTCTCATAAAAATGATAAAACAATTGTTGTTACGTTAGGGGCGGGATCGATTGGGAAGACGGCGAGGAAATGGGCGGGGTTGGAGTAGTTTATTTATTATTCCCAAGAAGATTATGCAAATTTCAAGGTAGAAAGATATTTTTCGAGATTTAAAACTTTAATACCTTCTTTATTAGAAAATTCACGCTCTAGATTTTTTACAAGCTGAATTCTTTTAAGTTCAGGAAATTGGACCAATATTTGATTTGTTAATTTTTTAAAACCAGGACTAATTTCTACGTCTGAGGTTTTTACCTCAATCGCCATTATCGGTTTTTTATTTTTTGTAATTAAAAAATCTACCTCATTTTGATCTTTGTCTCTTAGGAAATGCAGATTAAAATCTTCCCCCTCGGTATCATTCAAAAAATAAATTTCTTTTAATAAGGAAAGAGCAACTAGGTTTTCAAGTCTTGCTCCATTGTCCTCGATTCTCGGGAAATCATAAAAATAAAATTTTGGAGCTTTTTTGGTCGAATGAAGGATGCTTTTACTAAATGGGGTTATCTTAAATAAAAGATAAGAGTTTTCAAAAATTGTTAACCAGCGCTTTATCGTTTTATCATCGGTTAGAAGATCTTCACGAAGTGAGTTATAGCTTAATATAGATCCAACTTTGGATTTCATTAATTCAATCAAGAATTCAAGATCAGTTATTCTCTTTACTGCTTCAATTTCGGCAATATCTTGCCTAACAATAATATCTAAATGACTTTTGCGCCATTTTTTATAAAAGCTCTCTGAATTGCTAAATAATGGTTCTGGAAAACCGCTAAGTTTTAAAAGATCATTTAAATTGTCTTTTGGAGTTTGATATTTATTTTGTGCTAATTCTTTAAGACAAAATGGCATCAGTCTATATTGAAAATATCTTCCGGCCATAGAGTCCCCAACTTTACGATGGGTATCTAGTCTCGCGCTGCCAGTTACGAGAAAATTTTTCTTTAGTTCAGTATCATAAATACCTTTTAACCATTGTTTCCATTTCTTCATTTTATGAATTTCATCAAAAATTATGAGGTCTGTTTCCCTGTTCCATTCTTCTGCAATTAGTTTTTTTCTATCACTTAATCGATCGAAGTTAAAATAATCATAATTTTCAAATAGTGCTTTCGAAAGTGTTGTTTTTCCTACTTGCCGAGGACCTGAAAGCAGTAAGATTTTTTTTCCAACATATTTTTTAAGTTCTTTATATAGATATCTTTGCATGTGTATATTTTCGGTCTATGGACCGAAAAAGTCAATAGGATTACGGTTTACAAGCCGAGGTTATATTAATCAAAATGCATGTCTAGTTAGATAAATTAGGAGTTAATCTAACCCACACGTCTTATTAACCAACGTGCTTTTAGTGGTTTAGTCGACGTTAACTCCCGAGAAATGTGCATTATTATGAGTTGATGGAAGTCTTAAGTTGAAAATATAGTAAGTCGCCACTTAAGAGATTGTTTGGATCAGTTAGTTTTTTACAGAAATAACTAATTGAAAATTTTTGAAGTTTTGTTAAGATAAAACTAGCAGTTGTAGATTGAAACTTTGCAGGCTTCCGTTTCTTCAACTGCTAGAAAACTTCCCAAATTCTTGATAAGCCTTTTCAGGCTATTTAGCATTGAACTCAAACCTTGTTTTCAAAAAATTTAATTTGCTCGCATGATTTTTCAGTATTGAAACTTGTGATGATTGTTTGAACTATTATGGAAGTGTCTCTGGATCAGTGATATCTGTCATTCTCATTTTCCCATCTTCTGCTGCCAGCTTCAACTGGTTGCATTTTGCAACCGCTTCACCTTCTTCCTTATTTAGACGATTCTTTAAAACTTTCCAATTTAACACAACGGATTTTGAAAGTTGACACCTCTTTTTAACTTATTAAAAGGAGGTCTCTATGAGTATCACGATTACCAACGATGAATTTCAAATCAATCTAAG
>JAURXW010000307.1 GCA_030654205.1 Bacteriovorax sp. | reverse complement strand
AATGAATCATGTTGAATGGCTTGAGTCGCTGGAAGAAAAATCCCCCTTGCTCCCGCCATTATCCAAACACCAACTAAGGCAAGATAAACATTGCTTGTAATCGCACAAATACTGGCCCCAATTCCCATCACAAAAAGAGATAATTGAATTCTTGGCATAAATGTCGCTGGTCTTTCTTTTTTAGAATAATAGTGATTAATGGCATATCTCGACAAATACGATCCTGTCGCAAGAACCGAAAACCACAAATCACTTCCACCAAGTTTTTTAATCCATGGAAGCCACAAAATCCCAACGATTGTTTCAATTTGATTTAGCATTCTTATAGGAAGAAGAATTTTAAACTCTTTATTTGATCCAATATACTTCAAACCTGAAATTGCTTGAGAGATAAATTCAGATAATTTCTTATGAGTTTTTAAAATAAATTTTTCATGCACATTTAGTCCAACAATCACAACTGCAACGAGATAAATCCCACCTGCTACAGCAAATGAATATAATCCTAGAAGTTGAGATAAAAATCCGACAGACGCACTGGCAAGAATGTAACTTGCGACAGAAGTCTTTTCAATAATAGAAAAATATTTACTTGAATCAAACTTATCGTCATCTTCCCTTTTAACATTGGAATAAAGTAGTGCTGAAAGAGCACCTGAAATAAAACTTGATCCAATTCCGTAAAGGGTAAAAGAAGCAATAACAATAAAGTTACCATTTTTAGAAAAGATAAATAAAAGTAAAGCAACCGTCTGAATTAATCCACCAACAATTGACGATTTTTTAGCTCCAAATAAATCTGCCCAAATTCCTGTGGGGATTTCAAACAATGCCAATACAACATAAAGAAAGCCAAAACCGATTGAGATCGTTTTAAAGCTAACACCAGCATTGTGAAGTACGGGAGAGGCTGCGATACTAAAAAGCATCGCTCCGTAGCTTCTTAACCCCAATACCAATTTTGATTTATTAGTTGCGTTCACTTAATCCTATTCTTCAATATTAAAATATTCAGTTGCCAAGGCACATGAATTATTATCTTCATTGATAAAACCTTTAAAAACTTTGCGTCCTATTACTATTTCACATTTTATAGAAGAACCTTCAGGATCATGACCACCGCCACCACCTTGACCGTCTGTCGGATCAGTATTAATAAAACTAGCAGTTGGATCATTGCCACCACCTCCACTAACTTTATCAACTGTAATATTTCCTAATTTGTTCATTACATAAGAAACACCAACTGGATCATTTCTACCGCTATGACTTGCAAATGCACTTGAAGCTGGATGAATTGCAGTTAATGAAAAAGTGATTGCAAATAAAGCGATTGCCCAGAACATATCGTAAAATTTGAAACGTCTAAATTTCATACCTTTACTAGCTAATTTGTCATTTTGGTTTGCAAATTGTTTTGCTTTCAGTTTTACTTCTTTTAGCATTTCATTAAGCTCACTAGATTGCTCATCGGTAAAAAAAGCATCAATAGAAAAGTACGTTTTGTCTTTCCAAAATTCTTTCTTTCCAGTTTGCTCTTTCATTATTTGAAAAACTTTAGCATCTTTACGAGCTTCAAGATCACCGTCATACCGATAGTCTGAGTAATTAATGTAATTGTTTGGAAAATTTGAATAAAATTTTCCATCTTCTGTTTTATGAATTAGACCAGCTTTTAAAAACCGCTCCATTACGGATTCAGCTTTTTTAGGTTCAGTTTCAACAAACTGTCTTTTTATTTCACCAATAGACATTGGTTGCATTCTAGTTGCATAAAATAATACTAATGAATATTCATCAGCATGGATTTCTTCTATTTGCTCAGGTGATAAGCGAACACTCGGAACATCATTTAGTTCCTTCTTCATCGCTCCTGAGCTAGTTGCAACTGATTCACTTTCATAATTTCGTTCTTCTTTCATTTTATACCTCAATGTAGATTTCTAATTTTTTTATTATCTTTTTCATTATTAATATTCTTCTGAATTGGTCTCGGCCTTTGGTCATTTTTCACAAATGAAGCAAGGCTTGCAACCAAATCTAGAAGCTGGTTTTTTTTACTTTCGTCAACGTCTTTAGCTGTGTAATAAACTGAAGCCTCCAGCATAGAAATAATTCTCTTGTAGTCTTCAAAAGGAATTTCTCGAAGAGCTTCGACAACTTTGATTTCTTCACTATAGATGAAGCTATCACTCGCCCCCGTTAAGCTATCAACAGGTGTTCCCAGAGCACGGGCAATTCTAATGAGTTCACTTGTTGTAATTTCTCTATTTCCTAATTCGATTTTTGAGACTGAACTGCGAGGCAATTCGGCATCTGTATCTAAATCAGATTGCTTAATCTTTTTTGCAAGACGAGCTTTCCTTATACGTTCACCAATTTGGATGTGATTGGTACCTCTCATTTTTATAACTTGGATAAATCTTTGTTCTTCGCCTGACTGTGCATAATGTTTAAGTGAAATTATACCGTCGGCAATTGAAAAGAGCGGATTAGTTTCAAGATCCTGTGAATTAAATTCTCCCAGAAGTAAAGTCGTGCATTCCCAGGCCATAAGATTGATCGCAACTTCATATGAAAATTTTCGAAGCTCTTCGTGTGACTTTGCAAGATCTGCAAATACTTTAAAGCTATCAATAATTACGAATGATGGCTTAACTCTTTTAACATGATTCATAAGTAATATAATCGCTTCTCCAATGCCTTCTGTTCTCAGAATTTCTCCCAAATCGATAAACTCGATACTACCATCCTCTAGTTTTTTTTGATCAAAAAAACTAAAGCTCTTCAGGTAGCGTAGTGTTTTAGCAGTTGGTTCAGAAAGTGTTTGAAAAAATAGTACACGACTTTCTGGAGAGGCATTCTTAAAAGAAATCTGCTGAGATTAAATTGTTTTGCCTGAACCTGGAGTTCCGGCCAATACGGTAATATTGCCAGTAGGAAGTCCACCTGAAAGGACTTCATCTAAATTTCGAACCCCAGTTTGGATTCGCTCATCTTGCCTATTTTCTTTCATTCTTCTCCTCTCTTCTTATTTGTAGAATTGATTGAACGCAAGCTTTGAACTTCCAGTATACTAAGCGCACTTTCTCTGGTCACTTCAACAAGCTTCTTATGTAAGGACGCGGTCAATACGTCTGAAGTTATATTTCCAACAACAGTTAAAAACTCTACCAAGAAATAGGAAAGTGCATTTCTTATCTCTTCTGTTTTATATTTTTTAATATTTTGAATTAAATTTTTTAAACTTAAGCCCGAAGGTTCAATAGTTATTAGTGAGAGTATTTGGAATTTTTCAGAGCCGATATGTAAAACTCGATCTATTACTACATTTATCGTTACTCTGCTCAAAGTGGCCAAACAGCGGCTCTCAATGGCCTGAAAAGCTCCTGCATAAACCTGTACGAGTTGTTCAGCCCGCAAGTCGATTGTATTTTGATTTTCCCAAAGCCTGACTAATTCTTTATGCGTTTTGTTTTGATCAAGTCTCACATCTTGGCCATGCATGTAAAAATAGTTCTATACTAGCGATAGCGAGTTGTTCCCTGATTGAAAAGATATTAAAAGCTAATCAGTATCATTATTGATTCACTTATATTCTGATAGAATAATCAAAAAACTGGCCTGAAAAAAATCTTATTTCTTCAAGCCAATTGCTTAATTTATCAAGAACGACTGAGCGAGAGGCTTTGCTAGAATATTCAATTGGGTCTGAGTTCGTTGAAAGTTTTTTTAAATCCTCAAAGAGATAATTTCTATCTGCCCAAGAAAGTACTATGACCTCATCAATTGTACCATTCTCTCTTGCCTTTTTAATCACTGAACTCAATGAAACTTTTGTATTCTCAGTGAGCATTGCAATTTTTGCAGCTTCATTGCCGACGGTACGTCCTACAACTTCTTCTGAATATGATTTTGACGAAATAGAATGCGAACAGCCTGCTACTACTAATAGAATTACCAAAACACCAGATGACAATATCCTTTTTTTAACAACACCCTGCTCGTTTGTTGGTATTGGATACCTCTACTTTTTTTGGAGCCGGTGTTTTTTGTTCATCGGCTTTAGTCTTTAGACTTTCATCCGGCATTTTTTTTTCATTACTTTTTACTTGCCCATTTTTTAAATATTTTTTATTTACCATTTAAGCATCCTCCGCTATTGAATCTTCCTATCTACAAACAGAGCAATAAACTGGCCACTATTAACCAGAGTCGAGATTAATGGCTCCTGAATTGCAGAACTAAGCCTAATGAGACAATGTTCTCTCAAAAATTAAGCAAACAATAACAAGGAAATCACCGTGGAATTAAGTAAAAACATTACGCAAGGAAAATGGACTGAAATAAAGGGAGAGGTCCAAAAAGCCTGGGGTAAATTGACCGATGATGAACTTGAAAAAACAAAAGGTGACATCAAAGTCATTGGTGGACTGATTCAACAAAGATATGGAGAGGCCCAAAAAAATTATCATGAGAAGCTTTCAAATATCTTTCAAAACATTGAAGAAAAAAAAGAAGAAGTTTTAGATAAAACCAAGAAAATCTTAAAAAAATAAATATAACAGGAGATAAATTATGATTCGTGCAGCTATTGCTTTTTTTATTCTCGCCATACTTGCTTTTTTTCTCGGGGCAAATGGCATAGCAGGTATCTCAATGGAAATTGGAAGAATACTTTTGTTCGTATTTCTCGTTTTGGCCGTGATTTCTTTTGTTGGATCAATTGCGACTGGAAAAAAACCAAGACTTCCTTAATACAATCAGGAGCTAAATTTGATCAAACTAGTGTCACTCATTATTTTTTTTTCGCTAGCTGTTTTTGCAGCTTCTACTAATCCAAAAATAGATGCCGTTCCTACTCCGGGTAATACAAAAATTAACCTGGCGCGATCTTTACCCGCTGATACTAGTTTAATTAAAACTGAGAAAACTATTATTGATAAAAATTGCAAAATGATTCAGGGAAAAATGGTTTGTATTCCGCCTAGTAGGCATATCAAAAGAAAAACCATTGAATAAATTTAAATGAAGAATAAATAGAGGGACAAACTATGAGAATATTATCAACTTTTTTACTACTGGCATTTTTAAACGGACACATATTAATGGCCGCAGAGGTCTCTGATCCAGTGACAAAACCTGAGAGCGACATAAGCTCTAGTTCAAAGAAGATGCTTCGAAAAGCAGAACGCAAAGTCCGAGATGAGAGCTGTGAATTGACTGAGGATAAAGCTAAGTGTGAAATCGAGAAAGCAGAACATCAGAAAGCAAATGCTGAGGACAAAATAGATACTAAAAAAAGAAAAATGGATAAGGCGACCAAAGAGTATGAATCGGAACTAAATAAGAAGGGCAAAAAAAACAACTAATAAACAAAAGGAATTTTTATGAATAAATACATTTTGGCCTCTTTTATATTACTAATATCCATCAATATAGCTCACGCTGAAAGCGGAGTGTTCATCGAACCTATGGCAACATATGAAACGGGTTCAGGCGATGTTAGTTTCCCCTCTCCTATTAATAGTTCTGACAGCAAAGTTAAAGGATTTGGCGTTGGCGCAAGAATGGGAGCACAAGTATGGCAAACAGTTTTCGCAGGAGTAGATGCTAGGTATTCCATGCCAAATTTTAAAGATACAACTTTGAATCAAGATATTAAATCTAAAGCTTGGAATGCAGGCCCCATGGTTGGTATTCAAATGCCAACACCTGTAGGGCTCCGGTTATGGGGAAGTTGGATTTTAGCGGCTCAACTTGATCCGGATCAGGATAAAAGTGTTGATGAAGAATTTAAAGGAGGAAATGGATTTCGTATAGGGGGGGGATTTAGAGTTGGACTAGTAAGCTTAAATGCTGAATACCAATATATTAAATATGATGATACAGAAATTCAACAGGCCGGAGTTTTCACTCCTGGGTACACGACTAGTGATATTGTACTGAAGAATAAATCGTTTATTTTTAGTATAAGTATTCCAATTGGGATTTAAAATAGATTTATAAATCTTTAACCAAGAATTCAAAAAAATGAAAACTTATGTATCAAAAAAATTAAAAAGAAATTGAATTAAGAACAATTTAGAGCTAATTTTATAGCTAATTACTTTTTTTAAATTAAACTTTTTATAGATTCATAAGGAATAAAATAATTTGAATAAAAAAATATTCATCTATTTCTCTTTTTTTCTTTTTTGTCTAAAATTCTTTGAGGCACTTACACCCTTTGCCCACGGTGATCCACTTTATTATCATTTGGTTTTAGGGAAACTTTGGAATTTAGAAGGATTTAAAAATGCACATCTAGATACATGTGGGGCCATGCAAGCTGGTATTTTAGAATACGTGTATGGCCTTCTTCAATTTGTTATCGAAAACAAACTCATTATTCAAGTCGTCTCTCAAGAATTACATTTTTTACTTTCGATAGGATTTATTTCATTATTATTTTTATACCTATATTTTAAAAACTCTAATCCAATCACATTGCTACTTTCGATCGGTTTTTTAACTATCGGACAAGGATCAAACTTTTTTCTTTATGCAAAGAATGATGGTTTCATGGCACTAATGGCATTTATTAGTACTTATTTAGTCGTCGAGAAAAGACTTCTCCAGAAAACCTCAGAAATAATTCTGCTAGCACTTATCCTAATAATGGTTCCACTGATTAAAATAAACGGAATTATTTTTGTTATTATCCTAAACTTTATAATTGTATGGAACTTACGACATCAATTTAAAAAAATAGTAATTCTGGCTTTTTCTCAACTAATCTTTATTTTTCCTCTTTTTTATAGAAATTGGTATTTTTTAAAATCTCCATTTTTTCCCGCCTTAATAAAAAGATTCCCAGGTATAATGTCTGCCGAAATGATTTCAAATTATACATTTTATATGGGAAAGCCTCTGACTTTTGAAAATGCTTTAAACTATTTAAAATTATTTTTTTTAGGAAAATATCTTTTTATTTTAA
>JAURXW010000303.1 GCA_030654205.1 Bacteriovorax sp. | reverse complement strand
CAAAGGCTCTAGTTCAGAAATTCTCATTAAGAAATATCCCAAAATTGCTCTTTGCGCGGTAAGGCTTATTAAAGACAAAGATGCACTTCCGGGATTGGCAAAAATTATCGATGATCAAGAGCGCCTCATTCAATATGCAGGGGCGATGATTTCTACTATTTTATTGGCGATTCTACTTAAAAGATATTTTTATCTTCCAGGTCGAAGTGTTCAAGAAGCAGTTGGTTTTTGGTTTTTGCGATTTTTAATTATATTTTTTTTGAGAATTGGAATACTTTATTCTTTTTATAGCAGCGAGCTTGCGGCCACTTTTAAAGTGGTAACGAAAACTTTCTTTTAAATAGCAGATTTAGGTACACAACCAATACGCTTGTCAGTTGTAGCAGTGTTTGTTGCCTGACCCGTTGGCACGTTTCCGTTTAGAGTACTTGGAGTTCTTACGGTAAAGAGTTTTCTGCCACCTTGGATGAGTGGATCCATCGATACATCAACCGGCCAGTAGTAGTAAATGGTCTTAGTATTCATAGATGTCGGATTGGCCCTAATTTTGAGACCATTTTCAATCGAAAATCCATAATTTTTAAGAATCGTTTGAGTCACAAACATTGTTCCATAAATAGTTTTATAAGTTGATCCATCAAGGATCGTTTCCGCTTCTTTTTCAGCAAGATATAATCCTTCTGTGTCATCCATATAATCTTTTAAGACATTAAAGAGCGGTTGATCGACAGCATTGAAATCTGTCTGAGTTGGACAAAATGTTTTATTATTTTTATCAGTAAAGGGCACCATCATATAACCCAACGGAATATTTGCTGTCGAAGTTGTTGCAGTTGATGGACGATTTGGATAATTAATAAGTTTGAAGATATCCATTGTATTAGACTGAACACCAAACTCACTGAAGAGCCTTGTAATTATTGTTTTATTAATTTGCAGCATTGTATTGTCAGAGTTTACAAAACGAGGATCAGATTTATCCCACATGGCCGTTAATTGGGGAATCAATTCTAATCTTGGGTATTCAGCATTATCGTTTCCGGGATGCAGCTGCTCATCATGACAGACGACTGTTGATTGATTGTTTCCACCGGCAGGAGGAATAGGAGGAGGAGTTTCATTGGCCGCGAAGTAGTAAAACACGCGAGCGTAACTTGTTCGAGATATTTTCCCAGTGGCACCGTCAATTGTTCCGCCGTAAGACATACAGGTATATTGATTGATCGGAGTTATCTTTAAAGCTCCCAATTGAGATGTATCGTCAGTTGGTTGGGTCTTTCTTCTTAATTGAAATTCTTTTGATTGCGATCCAGATTTAAGTTCGACTATTTTAACAATATAAGTTCTATCAAGTGCTAGGTTCTGAATATTTGCGACGAGTGAATTACCAGTTATAGAAGTAATAGGAATATTATTAATAATATTTGTCCCATCTGTAGCACTCAATTGACATTGAGGTGAAGAAGAATCTCCCTCAAGTTGAGCTGTACACCATCCTGACAAGTTGACGAGTTTAGTATTGAGAGCAATATCAGTTCCCATAATCGTATTCAAATATAGGGTAGGTGTTGAGCTTGTGGCCTTAGCAGAGCATGTGGCCGCACAATCACTGATAAGATCTGATTTTCCATTGATACATGAACAGAAGTCACTTTTAATATCGATTTGATTTGTGGGTCTTGTGTTCACGATAACATCATCAATACAAAGACCAGCAGAGCCATTTATTTTTGCAAGTAGGGATGTATCAGTTGTTGTTTTGGCCGTCGCAAGCTCAGCACTTGTTGCCACGTGAAGACCAGTACCACAGCCAGTTGTACATTGATTATTTTGCGATAAAATTAGATAACCAGATCCACAGCCAACACCTGTTTTTGTGATAGAGAAATCATTAACAATACCGCGTTTTTTAGTTAAACCAGGATCGGCCACGCAACTAATTGTCAGCAGAGTCGCAGCAAGGTTTAAAAAAATAAGTGCAGGTATTTTTAGCAATTTCATTTTGGTTAAATTATTCTCCTAGTAATCAAATCGACTTTAACGAAATTAAACTTTAGTTTTTTCTCGTTCTTTTCTACTTGGATTCTATTCTAAGGCCTCTTGTTGATCTTTTATGGGCCACTTTGGGGTGTCTTTTAAATAAGGAAGGTTATTAGATAGTTAAAAGGATTTTCGAAGGCAATTTTGGAATTTTTAGGTCTTATGAACTGCCAAAGATTATGGGCATAGAATGGTGGGGACGAGATCATCAAACTGAACGCCAATAGCGTAAAGATCATCGTTGAATAAATTCTTCTTAATATAAACTCTGGCATTTCTAATGATCGCATTTTGATATTCGGTGCTAAATTTTAATTTGAGAATCGCTGTAAAATCTATATTGCTAATGGTTTCTTTTGAAACAACTATACATGCTCCACCAACAGAGACGTTCACCAAGGGACAAGTTAAAGTGATGCCGGGTCCTGAATTTTTTCCCACAAAAACGACTTCAATAAATTTTTTATCTTCCATCGTATAGTATTTTCTTTCATGCACTCGAAATTCTTTGAGACGAACTTCACGAGGAATTTGGAGAGTCATGAATTCTTTTTGATCTATAGCAATTGAAGTCTTGAAAACAAATTCATGGTCTTCAAATAAAAAATAAATTGGTTTTTTTGGTTCAAAATTTATGAAATCTTTTTTGGCCATCTTAAGAGTAAAAACACCTTCATCAACATAGAGAGTATGAAAGAGTACTTTTTCTAGTAGACAGCGACTGCCATCATTATTTTTTTGCCAGACCGTTATCTGACTGCCTTCCGTCAGCTTGGACTCCAGGCTTTTAATTATCTCAGGTCTATTTTTAGAAAAACGATATTCCATCATGAATAGATGATCGGTCTCTTACTAAAAAGCTCAAATTCATTTCTCCGTTTATTCTTTTATCAGGCAGTTACGGCGATCTCTAAAAATTTTATTGTGTCAAAATTTAGAGGCTCCTAAAGTTTCCATGACTTCCAACCGATATTGCTGATGCTCAAATAAATGTTTTAAGGAGATAGGCCATGACGAAGGCAGATTTGATCGCAGCACTTGAAAAGCAAGCTAACCTTACTCACAAGCAAGCTGAGACCATTATTAATATTACTTTTGATAGTATGATTAAGGCCCTCTATGAAGACGAGAGAATCGAAATCAGAGGTTTTGGATCATTTGCTAACAGAAACTATAAGGCCTACGAAGGACGCAATCCTAAGACTGGTAAGATAGTAAAAGTCCCGCCTAAAAAAGTGCCATTTTTTAAAGTTGGAAAAGAACTTAAAGAAATGGTGGATGAAGGTAAAGATAAATACGTGATCCGCGAAGCTTAATACCTAATTTTACATTGACAATTTATAGGGGTTCTAGCAAAATCCCTATAAGTATTTTTCATTGGGAGACGTGCCAGAGCAGTCCAATGGAACGGTTTGCAAAACCGTAAAGCCGGCGGTGCGAATCCGCCCGTCTCCTCCAAATGAAAATATATAGTCACATGAAATCATTCGGTTTCATGTCCCATAATCGTGGGGCAATGGTTATCCTTTTATTTGTAGGTCGTTAAGTTTTTTCTCATTCTTTACCGATAAAGAACCGAGGGAAAAAATGTCTGACTATCAAATTCAACCAAACAAAAACAAAACTATATTCTACATCACCTATAGGACTAAAAATCCCGAAGGCAGTAAAAGGGCTCTACTCTTTTGACAGTGGGTACCTTCATGAACTTATCTGAATCACAAAGCTTTTTGAACTTTCAAACTCTCGTACGATGACCTTATCGTCACCAACTCTCTAAAATTTAATTCTAATTCAGTTTTTTTCAAACTGAT
>JAURXW010000302.1 GCA_030654205.1 Bacteriovorax sp. | reverse complement strand
GTTAGCAATAATTTTATCAAGATATTTAAATGAAAAAAAATGTAAAAAAATTCTTTTCCTAACATATAATAAACTTATTTCCGAACAAATAAAATCAGAAGTTTATCCAAACACAGAAGTTATGACATTTCATAGGTTTTTAAAAACAAATGCCCCTAATTCAATTAATATTTTAAATGATAGTGATACAGCTTTAAATTATATAGTAAATAATTGTATTAACAAATATGATACATTAATAATTGATGAGTCTCAATCATTAAATATTAGGTGGTTAATTCAGTTAAAACAATATTTTACTAAAGATGATAAAGAAGTATTTTTCTTTTCAGATACTATTCAATCTCTTTCTCACGAAGAAAAGAAAACAGATGAATATATTATGAAAGAATTGTCAATTAGTGATAAATATGTTCTAACAAAGAATTATAGAGCACCTGAAAAAGTATATAACCGTTTAAATGAATTTTTTGAACCATCAATTGAGCCAAGTAGTATTCGCGAAATTACAAACAAAGATTTATATGAAGTATTTGATGAAGACCCTAGAGAAAGACTTACTAAAGCATTCCACTACTTAGAAGAAAACAATGTTAATATGAAAAATGTAGCTCTTTTAATGCCCAGTGCTCTAGGTGCTTTTGATAGTATCAAAAGTTTATATCAAGAAAAATATCCTGACTTATTAGTGGAAACAATAAATAAATTTAGAGGAATGGAAAAACCTATTGTTGTGATACTTTTGACAATAGAAAATGATTTTAATGAACTATATGTTGCTTATTCTAGGTCTACAACACAAACAATAGTAATATTACATAAGCCTTTAATATTTACTATGCCCGACTTTGCTAGTATTTTATTAAAATCTAATACAACACAACAATCAATAAAAAAGTTAATTAGTAATCATATAAATAATTTAAGACAAGAATATTTTATAGATGTTAATAGAATAAATCATAATCCTTCAACATTTAAGCTATATTATCAAGAAAATTTTTGGATTGTTACGTGTGACACAAAACTAACAATAGAATCAAAAATTTTATTAATGTATCTAAATATTAGTAATGAAAAAGTTATAGTATTTGAAAATAATAAACTTGAAAAAGTTAAACTATTTCATCCTTTATATAGTAATGAATTTGATAATTTAAAATCTGATAATTTAAAATATTCAAAATGTTATGAATGCAATAAAAATACATATAATTCTATAATAGATAAAAAATACTTTTGTATTATCTGTAGTGAAAAAAAGAAAATAAATAAAGAAATATTTAAGAATAAAAAATATACGACAAATGAATCTTATATATTAAGTTTGATTCCCATATTTAGAAATATTAAAAATAGAATAGAAAATGAAGAATTATTAGTTTTTTTAAATGATGTTAATGCAAAATATAATCTTATAGCATATGTTGAACTATTAAAAGTTTTAACAGATGAATTAAAATATAATGATATAGTTGAATTAAATTATCTGAGAACTCATCATTCTTTAAATAGTAATATTTATTTAAAATCAAAATGGAATACTTATTGCCAACATCTAACATCTAAATTAATTAATTATAATATTTTAATGAAAGAAGGAAAAGGAAAGTATAAACTTATGGTGTAGTTCTATTAAAATTTAGGACATAAAATAAGGTTTGAATTCTTAATGCTCGAGCCTATAAAATAAATTTTATTTAATAAATTTTTTTAATAATTCTTCTACTTTTAGAATCCCACTAACAATTTTCATAAAACCTAAAAACTTCAATCCTAGTAAAACATCAAAACCAGTTTCAAACACAGTAAAATAAGTCTTTTGCATTTTTAGCTTGTACTTTTTTGTAATTTGCAATAGTTTTTTGTACATCTCTTCTTCAATATAGAAAGAGACTAAAACTTGTTTTCTCTCAGATTTATATTCTGTGATATTGTCAAATCCATTCTCTAAACAAGCTCTGTAAAACTCCGATTTATTTACTCCAGTTCTTTCAGCTTCTTCATTTATCTTCTTAATAAGTTCATCATCTAGTTTAAAATTTATATGTGCCAACAGTATTACCTTTAAGTAAATATTAATATATTGTGTAATATTCTACTTACGCATAATAATACGATTAAGCTAAAACTAATTTTAAGGAGATTTTATAAATGGATACATATAGTCTTGTAATAGAAAAAATTACACAAAAACTACAGTCAGGAAAGACAGTTAAAGATATTGTATATGAGTTAGTTGAATCTATCAACATAGAGTTAAATAATGAAGTAGATGTAAATTTTATCTATGATGCTTTAAATGAAATAAACGCTTACAGGCTTGATACATACGACTATTCAAATATAGATGAACTAGAAGAAGCATTTATAAATACTATTAACATTGCAAATATTGATAAGTGTAATACTATACTTATGGGTGCCTTTAGAGAGCTTGCTAAATCTGACAAGTTACTAAAAGTTAATGACATACCAATTTGTGTAAAACTAAATTTACTTATCGATATTTTAGATGAACATAAAAATGCAATGATTGAACACAAAAAATTATCTTTATGTTCTGCATTAGTTGGAGGGATAGCAACGTATCCAAATAATAATATCTCTGAATTAATCATTCCTAGAAAAAAAGCATTGGATGAAGCGTTATACTTAAATAATGATGACCATGCTACTTTGTTAACTAAAAAAATTATTAGTGAATTTCAAGCTGACTCTTATGGTATTGATTTTTCTTTAAATGCTTTACAGTTTATAGGTAAAGAGTCTATTAATTACAAACTAGTGGCTAAATATAAAATTGACATAGCTTTTAACATTAGAAATTTTTTAAATGCTTCTTTGCCTTTAAAAGAAAATGACTTTTTTAAAAGTGCTCAAATATTATCAATATCACTATATAAAAAATATAATTTTATAGATGGTATTATGAACCTAAAGAAGAAACTCTCACAAGCAAAAGTTTTAAATGCTATTAATATTATTATGGAGCATTGTTTAGGTATGCCAAAATCTAGTATTGACAATACATACTTTCTTAAGCCAGCACAACTAAAAAGTAATTTTTTTGATACAGCTATTTATGAATTCAGAACAGAGTCAAATTTAAAACTACATCCAGTTTTTGAAAATAAACAAGAACAAGAATACATTTTAAAGTTAATATCATAGAAATTTTCTATGATATTCCCGATGCTATAAAATCGTAAAACTTCTATAATTTCTTCGTTGCAACAAATAACCAAAAATGACTAGCTAGTCTCCAAAAAACAAATGTCATAGGAGACAAAAAAAATGTTAAAACTAAGTGCCGTGTTACTGAACACATTTAAAACAGACGAGTACACAAACAAAGAAACTGGAGTAGTAACTCCCTCACGTTCAAAGCTACAGCTTTTAATAAAAAAGTCAACTAAAAATGGCTCTATAAAACAAGAGCTCATTGACATAAGTGTCAAAGACGAAGTCTATCTAAAACACAAAGACTCAATAGGAAAAACTATTGAGGTGGATGTCGGATACTTCGGACAATGTACCTTCTTTGGTATCTAACCATAAAGCTCAGATATTTTATGAATATCTGAGATGTAACGAGCTGTAATAGATGTCGGCTTGTGACGCCTAAGTCACAAGAGACATTTATGTAAGCCGTTACCAATCACACAAACCAATTCAAATAATAAAAGTCCTATTGATGTAACTGAGATAAAGAGGCTCCATATTTTATATGGAGAAGTATCTCAGATATATCAATTTAATAATTACTAGGGGGTTCTAGTAACACCCCCTGACGTAAGTCATAAAAAGTATATATAAAGGAATTTACTATGAAAGAAAAAGATATAAAAAAAACACCTCATATTGGCGGTATAGATGCACTCTACTATTTTGCACAGTCTGGCGGTAAATATGATGAGTTTTATGAAAATATCATAGAACAGATAGAGGATAAAAAGAGAGAGTTTACGGCTTTAAATTATGCCTATGCTGATAACGATATTATCATAACTATCAACACTATAGATTTAAAATACAGCGGTATGGGCAGAGACGGTTTTTTGTGGTTTAACCATGACTTCTTTAGAGTTGGATTTAAAGACTCCGAGAAAGCTCAAAACATCCACAACATCAGAGTTCAGCTTAACGCTATCGGGATATATACGCTTGGCATAAAATCTTTACTAGAGTATATAAACACGCAACTTTTAAAAGGTGCTCTGCTT
>JAURXW010000301.1 GCA_030654205.1 Bacteriovorax sp. | reverse complement strand
CAACTTTTTAATCCATTTGGTAATCCAGTACAAATGGAAATTACTCGTGAGTTCGAAGGATCGACAAAAGATTTTGCGCGCGATTTAGATCTCGGGCCTAAATTAAAAGAACTACTCTCAGCAAAAGGATTAGATAATGCGACTGTTGAAATTGAGGTACAAGCTTCAAGAGATAGTGTCACTAATCATATTTCAATGAAGGGAAATTCTTTTAAGGAAAAATATTTAAAGGCAACTTTATCGGCAGATGAAGTAAATGAAAAATTTTCTGCACCTGCAGAAAAGCCTCGGTTTGAAATTCCTGAGCGCACCTTTATTTCGCCTCCTTTGCCAAAAACTGGCAAGGCCTTAAAGATTGCCACTAATCCAGAATTTGCAGCTCAATTTGCAGGAATGGGAGCTGAAGTAAGCGGTGGAGCGGCTGCAGCAGTTAATTATGCCGTTACTAAAGTTTGGATTGAGCCTGGTTGTATTGTTTGTGATGCTTGTGAAGGAATTTTTCCAGAAGTGTTTGAGGTAACAGATACGACTTGTCTTATTCGTCCAGGGGCTCCATTGAATGATGGACTAAGAATTCAAGAGGCAGCAGAAGCTTGTCCGGTTGAAGTTATTAAATTTATCAAAGCTAGTTAGTTTTAAATTGCTCTCATTTAGCGTTGGCGAAAATGAGAGCAATTTAATCAGTCGTTAATTAAGATTTAAATGTTTCAATAATCTTGGTTGTAAAAAGTTTCTTAAAGGCCTCTTCATTATCTTTCCAAATACTTTCCAGCGTAACTCCATCAGATAAAACAGGACATTCAAAAGTTAATACCGGGGTTCCATGAGTCTGCGGGCCGTATTCACCAAGAGAGCCAGGTGTCGGGTGAGAGAGGAAGTCTGCTTCTATTGGATATTTATTAAAACTTGCAAGAAATTCTGCCAACTCTTTGCAGGCGCCATTATAATTTATAACTGGATACCATGAGTGAAAGCTTAGTATGAAGCGCGGTGGATAGGTTTCAAATAACGACACAAGGAATTTATTTTCAGGCTCACTTAGAGGAGCTGTCCCTGGAAAATATTTTGCTTCTCGGGCCTCTGGCGTCCATTGCTTCGAAGGCAGGTTGCGATTTAAGTCTACTCCATTGCCATTAACTCGATCCTTTAATTTAAAGCCATCAACGTTAACTATAGGCACGACAATAATTGGCATATCAATATCGTTATTTTCTTTGAGCCAGTTAAAAAGTTCACTTGCAAGGTGGGCACCTTCGACTTCATCTCCGTGAACGGCACCTAGTATATAATTATATTTTGTTGCTTTATCATTGCTAGAAGATTCAGATTTATAAGCATGAATAGATTCGCCTTTAACACTTTTTCCGGGAGAGAGTTCGATGAATTTCATATCTTTCCTTTTTTAGTCTTTGGTTAAAACAAAAACGGCCGATTGTCCGGGAGTTTCTTCCACTTCAATTTCAAGTTCTTTGAATTCAAATTTAAATTTTTCTAAAACTTTGTCTCTAATTTGAAAAGCAATATAAGCGGCGATTCGCTCGGCCGAAGTATTTTCGATGGGCAATATTAAAACATCTGTTTGAGGAATGCTAAAAAAACTTTCATCACGAGTGCTTAAAATATAATTTTTTTCTCTTTCTTCAATATGAAGCTGAGGATTATTTTTTGGTATTAATAGTTTGTGGTCAAGAGAGTCACAGATATCACGGACAATGGGTTTAATATCCAGAAAATCAAAAACCATATCATCGTCTAAATCAAGAGCATTGCCTTTTACTTGGACGCGATAATTGTGACCGTGCAATGGTTCACGTGTGCCATTTTTAAAAAGCATGAAATGCGATGAAGCAAAATTAAAATATTGTTTATAGACACGAATGGAATAGGCTGTACTCATTTTAGGGTTTTAACATAAGTGCTTTAAAAAGAACACTCATTCCGATAGAATTCTCCTATAGAAATTACCCCTTTGAACTCAGAGAAAAAAAATGAGAAAATCAGAAATACAAAAAAGCCTTCGAAAATTGCGCAGCGTCTTTGATGATGATGCACAAGCTCTAGATGCTCTGGATCTACTTAGTTTAAAAGTTGAGAGTTTTCCTGAAGATAAAAAAGTGGGCGTAGTTGATTTTTCCAGTGAGTTTCCACTACCTCAAGAAATGCAAGAACTCAGTGCTGGTTACGCTATTTTTGCAGACGGTGCATGCAGGGGAAATCCAGGACCAGGCGCCTGGGCCTCTATGATTCAAAACACAAAAGGTGAAGTTATTTTAAAATCTTCTGGTGTTGATGTGCCCACTACAAATAATAAAATGGAGCTGGAGGGAGTCATTCGCGGGCTCAAAGGATTGATTGAAAAGTGGATTGATGAAGGAATTTCAGAGCCTGATAGTCCAGTATTTGTCTACAGCGATTCAAAATATGTGGTTGAAGGAATTGAAAAATGGGTGATTGGCTGGAAGGCGCGCGGATGGAAAAAAGCCGATAATAAGGAACCGGAAAATTTACTTTTATGGAAAGAGCTCGATCAATTAAAATCTCGCTTTAGCCGTATTAATTTTTTGTGGGTTAAAGGACATGCAGGTCATCCACAAAACGAGATGTGTGATAAAATGGCCAATCTCGCTTTAGATGAAGCAGGTTTTTAAATGAAATTATTATATTTACTAATGTTTTTTACGACTATTTCTTGCTCAACACTAAATTCGCCGAAGCTAAATGAACCCAATGCAAGAGAGTATCAAGTGGGGGCTTATTTATGGTTTCAAAATAGTGGAGAGTATCGAGCACTTTGTTATCAGGCCTATAATTTTGCCCGACTCAGGCTCGATCGTGATTTGGAAGATAAGCATAATAGAAAGAGAGCAGTAGTTTTTGATATAGATGAAACTGTATTTGATAATTCATTTGGTGGGGCCTATGAAATAAAAAATAATATTGCCTGGGATAAAAATAATTTAGCTAAATGGATCAAGTTAAAAATAGCAGAGGCAATTCCCGGGGCAAAAGAGTTTATAGAATATGCCATTTCAAGACAGGTTGAAGTTATATATATTTCAAATCGCCTAAAAACTGATGTCAATGATACGTTGGATAATTTTAAACGGTTGGGAATTTCCGCAAAAAGAGAAAATTTATATTTTTTATCAAAGGATTGGAGCAAAGAAGACAGACGGTTGGAAGTTTTAAAGACCTATGACGTCGTTATGTTTTTTGGGGATAATTTAGGAGATTTTCATAAAAATTGGGACAGTAAAAAGAGCGATGAGCGCCGTGCGTTGGTCGATTTACACCGCCAAGAATTTGGCGACAAGTTTATTATTTTACCCAACCCTCTCTATGGCGATTGGGAAAGTTCATTACAAAAAAGTAATAATAGATTAGATCTTTTAAAAACTGCTCTTTAAAGTATATTTTTAAGCAGAAGGCATCTTGATCTTTAAGAGCTTCCGCATTAACGTATTAAGGATATAAAATTTATTCATCATAATTACACAAAGGAATGAAAAGAATGAAGAAGAAAATTCTCGCAAATTTAATGATTGTAAGTCTAATAGCTTTAAGTGCTGTTAGTTGTTCAAAAGGAAAAGATCCAAAAACTGAAGAAGAAAAAACATTTTATTCTATCGGTACAATGTTTGGATCACGTCTTACTCAACTTGCAATGTCTGACGCTGAGATTGATTCTCTAGCTGCAGGATTAAGAGATGCTGCTAAA
>JAURXW010000299.1 GCA_030654205.1 Bacteriovorax sp. | reverse complement strand
ATCAGTAAAAGTGGCATAAAATAATGATAATTGAGCTCGAGATGGCTGACTAGTGGGGAAAAAACTTTTTATTATTGGTTTTATTTGTTACAATTTTGATGAGTCAGAGCTCTTGGGCTAAAATCCAACAGGATCGTTGGATTCCTCTATAATAAGGATTATTATTCATGGTTAAGAATACCCAAACACTTTTGTGCCTTCTTGTGCTTTCAACAGTAACATCATGTGCTTCCACTACCAAACAACCAATGGATGCTTCTACTTTAGCTACTTCAAAAGAGTATAAGGGTAATGAAGGCTTTGCTTCTGAAAGTGTTAGGGAGGCTTATCTTCGTTTAAAAAAGAAAGACTATAATGAGCAAGATCGAAAAAAAGATGAAGAAGAAAGTACCAAGATCGCCAAAACTCAATCTAAATCAATGATCAATGGCGCCGCCACTATAGACGGGGCCGGACAATATAAAGGTAAGACTTACTTCCTTCAAGGTGCTGAAGAACTTAATTTAGAAAATAACTATTTTGATATTCCGGTTGTATATAATGACCAGGTAAAAAAATGGATGGACTACTTCTTGAATCGAGGCCGCGGATTCTTTGAACGTTATACGGAAAGGGCCGGTAGATATGCACCTATTTTAGGGGCAATTTTAGAAGAGCATGGACTCCCAAGAGATTTAATATTTTTAGCAATGGCGGAAAGTGGATTTAATACATCTGCAAAATCGTGGGCAGCAGCTGTTGGTCCTTGGCAATTTATGCCAGCGACTGGAAGAAATTATGGTCTTGATCAAGACTGGTATAAAGATGAGAGACGCGACCCGATTAAAGCTACGGTTGCGGCAGCTCGCTACTTAACGAAACTATATGGTGATTTTGGATCTTGGGAAGTGGCTGCAGCTGCTTACAATGCAGGTGAAGGGAAACTTTCAAAAGCGATCATTAAGTATAAATCTGAAGACTTTTGGGATATTTCAAAAGGTAGATATCTTAAAGCCGAAACAAAAGATTATGTTCCAAAAATTATGGCCCTTGCAATTATTGGAAAAAATTTAAAATCATTTGGGTTTGATGATGTTGAATTTCACGAGCCTCTAGACTTTGATGAAGTGACAGTGAAAGCGAGTACTGATTTAATAAAATTATCAAATGCTTTGGGAGTTGAGTTTGAAGAAATTCAGCGTTTAAATCCAGAAGTACTGCGTTGGTTTACTCCTCCAAATGCTGAAAAATATAAACTTCGAATTCCTCCAAATTCTGCTGAGAAATTTGCTCAATGCTGTTCAAAGATGGACCTAGCAGCAGCAGATTTTCAAGAATTTATAATTCCTAAAAAAGGGATGACTTTGGCGGAAATTTCTAAGAAGTTTAAAATTAAAAAAACTTATGTTCTTGGAAGTTTAAATAATATTTCTGAAAACACCAAATTTCAAAAAGGTGACAGCGTTAAATTGCCTTTTAGATTAGGGGAAGTTGTAAGTCCTACAAATAACCTTTATGCCGACTTATACGAAAAACCAAGAAAAGAAGTGCTTCGTAAAAATCACCGTAATAGACGGTTGGCGAGGTCTGCTTCTGGAAAAAAGTCCGTTCGCTATTACACCGTAAAAAAAGGAGAATCTCTCTTCACCGTCGCTCAAAAGCACGGGATCAGCGTGAAGCGGTTAATAGCATCCAATAATGAAGTTAAAAAATCTCGCAAAGTTAATGCGGGAGATAAGTTAGTTATTAAGTAATTGACCAAAAAAAAGCTCAAAAAAGGTGATTTACCTATTTGAGTTTGGTCATTCCTAAAATTTCGCTTCTCAGTTTCTTTTTCTTTGAAGTACACTTGGTTTTTTTAAACTTTCTATAAAGTGTACTTCAAAGGAATATCAAGAATGGCCTTCAAAGATCTTCATAAATTAAAAAAAGTAGTTGTTGTTGAAAAAGAATTTATCCAAGCCAAACATTTGGTTGTAGGTAAAGATATCTTCGCACTTACGACTTACAGGGCCCTGCAAGAAAAATATGGCCAGGACCAAGTTCGACTTTTGTCTGAGGATACTATCTTAAAATCTGACTTACTTCCTAAAGGACCAAGTACAGTTCGCGGCGAAAACAATCAAAAAATAATTAAGGCACTATATCCTGAGGCCATTTCAGAAATAACTTCAGGACAGGCCCTGTTTTATAAAGATATGACTTGGAAGAGTTTTGGAGGACGAAGTAAGCCTGAAGCGCTAAAGTTCAATGAAGAATTTTTTGCAACAACTCGTTTTAATATAAATGCAGAAATGATTTTTCCTGAATTAAAAATCGCGGAAGAGTTTCTAAGCAAATTAAATTCAGAAGCTTATCAAGTGAGACTTAAATCGATTAGTCGTTATAATGATGGGTTTAAAGTTGAATGCCTAAATGGAACAGAGTTTGAATGTGAGAAATTATATTTTGGTCAATCTCCCTACCAATACCTTGAATTTTACTCACAAAAAAATGAACTCTCTGATGTATTTATTGAATTTTGTGAGAGTACAAAAACACCTTCTGCTTTATTCGTAAAATTTATATTTGAAAAACCAATTAGCGAAATGCAAGAAACATTATTTATTCCGTTGAGCTATACCCACGATTGGGGGCATTTTGTTGGAGAGTTTAATTTGCTTCTTAATAGCAAAAGCGAAGAACAAGAAATTGAGTTTATTCACTTTTTAGATGAAGACCAAGCTTCTGAAGAAGATGTTTCTAAGGTTATTCGCCTTCTAAAAAAGAATATGGAAAAAATTTTTGAAAAATATTCAAAAATAAAAGCCCGGGAATATATCGTTTTAGAGCAAGAAATTGGGTGTCTGAAAATTGACAACGATCTCTTCATGCGCTCGCTTACTGAAGGGAAAAATGAATCTAAAAATCTATTCTTGCTTGGAATCAATGCCCCTATTATTGATACACAGTGCGAAGATTTAAGCTTCGAATATTCAAAGAGCGAAGTCGATATCATGGCCCGAGCGCTGCTTGTTCACTCAATGCTGCTCAAAAAAATCTAACCGTGGTGTGTTGACAAACACAACGACTGAACACAACATTTATAAAAGACGTGAATTTTAAAAGGACAAAAGTATTTAATACTTTGTTTAACTTCAAGGAGAAGATTGAATGAAAAGAAACGTATTAGTAATTGCAGGACTTGCAGTTCTATCAACAAGTGCTTTCGCTTCGAAAGCAAGAATGGAAGCATTAGGACAAAGCTCAACTCGTGGATCAGAATATCTTTCTGACTCAAGAAACATTTTTAGAAACCCTGCTCTATTAAACTCTACAAAAAATTACATCGTAACTGAATGGGGAACAACTGCTGCTGCTGGAGCTGATGATTCAGTTCTTGCTCCACGCGCTGAAGGTGGATTTTTCCGTGAAATGGGATCTTTCAACTACGGTCTTTATTTAGGTAACGATGGATTGGATAATGGAAGAACTACTTCTGGATTTTTAACTCAAGATAATGGTCTTGACCTATTCCTTTCAGGGGATATGGGCGTTCAGTGGGGAGCGAAAGTTCATTACGCTAATGCTAAAGATGAATCAGGAACAGTTGCTAAGAAAAATACAGCATTCGGTTTAGGTCTTGGAGTTGTTTCTGGAGACGCAGAAGGATATTTAAACGTAGATCTTTCTGATAAGTCAGAAGGAAATACACTTTTAGCAGCTAACCAATATAAATTGAAGCCATCTTATTTAGTTGGTGGATCATATAAATGGTCAAGCGTAACATTCTTTGCTTCATACGAAGCAACTAAAGCTGATTTAACAATTGCTGCTGTAACAACGACTAGAAAATCTTCAGAAATCGTTGTTGGTGCTGGTCGTGTTCATGAAATTAACCCTACAGCTAGAGTTATTACTGATGCTCACGTTTCAATTGCAGATGACACTAACATTACAGGTACTGGAAAAACTAAGACAAACAAAATTCCAGTTACTCTTGGATTCGAAGCTGACGCAACTTCATGGTTAGTAGTTAGAGGAAATGTTCACCAAAATGTAATTCTTGGTGAAACAAAAAATACTGCTGGCAAGAAAACTACTAATGCAAACTCTACAACTGTAGATGCTGGTGCAACTCTTAATTTCGGAAAACTTAAAGTTGATGGTTCAGTTGGTACAACTGATTCAACTGGTGCAGCTACAGCAACTTCTAAAAAAGGTATACTTTCTACAAGCAACCTAATGTCTAGAGTTGGTGTTTCTTACTGGTTCTAGTTCTTAAAAAGATTTTTACAAGGCCCTCTTCGGAGGGCTTTTTTTTAAGAATTTCCACACACGGCTAAAATGTTTAGGAGTACTAAAATGAAAAAAATTATGATGATAGGAAGTGCTTTAATTGTACTTTCTTCTTCGGCTTTCGCTTCTCAAGCAAGACTACTTGCACTTGGGATGAATGAAACAGATAACGAAGGAATGTACTATATTTCTGATTCAAGAAATATTTTCTTGAACGTTGCAAATATTAACCTTTACCCAAATCAGGCTGAATTTGATTGGGGGAGTACTGGACAAGATGCTTCGATAACTGGGACACCATCTCCTTCGAATTCAACTTTAATATCTTCAACAAGTCCAAAGGCCCAAGGTGGAGCATTTAAAAAATACGGAGAATATGTTTTTGGTCTTTACTACGGTAACGAATCTAACACATCTTCACTTTTGAGAGTAGCTGGAACATCGGCTGCCTCATCGCTGAATTTTTCAGGTGCGACACCGTCTTCTAAAATGCTTCAAACGGCAGATAATCAAATTGATGTATTTTTTGGTGGCGATAATGGAACTAAATGGGCCGTAAATGGACTTTATTCTGCAGGAAAAGATGAATCTAGAAATTCTAAAGATTCAGCTTATACTGTTCGTGGTGGTTTGATTGGTGCAAATTGGGATACTCATCTAAATCTTTCACTTGGAAGTAAGTCGAGTTCAAATGAAACAATAAACCATGCGGCCCTAGGTCTTGGGACAACTACAGTTGCTCAAGAATTTAAGGGAAAGTTTGGTGTTCATGCCGGCGGTTCTTATCTTTTAGATGAAAAAAATAGAATTTTTGGATATGTTAAGCATTACGGCTGGGAGCAATCCGACAGTTACAATAACTATGCAGCACTAAAAGCAGCTGGGGCCGGTACGTTTGGTACTTTTAGTGGTCAAAATGGAACGATTAAAGGTGACTTCACAAGTTATTACTTAGGTTGGGGAAGAGACTTTGATGTAAATAATGGTGATAAGCTTTTCGCTTCACTTGCTGCTAAAAAAACAGAGATTAACTTAAATTACACTACTAAGACAGAAGTGAGAACTTTGGTTATTCCTTTAGTTTTAGGATATGAAGCAAAGGCCACTGATTGGTTAACACTCAGAGGATCAGTTGTACAAAATATCTACGGTACAAAAGACAACAAAAAAGAAGAAAATCTGAATCCAGTTGCAAAAAGTTTAATTGCCTTAAACTATGGAGCTAATGGAAAATCAACAATTGCTAATTCAACTGCTGTAAACGCTGGAGCGACTCTAGTATTTGATCAATTATCGATTGATGGTTTAATTGGAGCAGTTGGCCCAACAGGAACAAATGGTTCTAAAAAAGGTATTCTTTCAGCAAGCAACCTAGAAACTAGTGTTGGTCTTACTTACAAATACTAACTTTCATTCACACAATGATTTTTTAGATATGAAGCCAGGAGAAATCCTGGCTTTTTTATTTTTAAAAGACGATTTGAAAGTAAATGTCATTATTTTTTGGACAAGATTTAGTTTGCAAATGGTTCTTCGCGTTCTACGATTATCCTTCAATTTGTTTCTCCAAGGATGGTCCAAATGAAATTATTTACACTGCTTTTATCAATCTCGCTTATGGCCTCTGCTTATGCAATTCCAAAAGCTCCGTTTGATGCTCTTAAGACAACAGGCTCAATTCAATTCAACGACAATCAAACTGATTATGATTTTGAAGGTATCGTAAAGCTTTCAAACTGTTCTGGATCACTTATTAGACTTTCGGGTCAACCGCTTACAGCTAAGGCTTTAGTCCTTACTAATGGACATTGTTATTCTAGTGGCCCATTTGGTGGAATGCTTAAGCCAGGAGAAGTTGTAGTTAATGCTTCTGCAAAAAGATCGATGAAAATTTTCGATAAGCAAATGAAACTTTTCCCAATTACAACTTCAAAAGTTATTTACGCAGCGATGACTGATACTGATATTGCAATTTATGAGTTAACTCAGACTTACCAAGAGATCCAAAAGAAATTTAATATTCAATCATTCAATTTAGATACTGTTAGACCAAGTATCGGTACGGATATTGAAATTGTTTCTGGATATTGGGACCGTGGATACTCATGTGCAATCGATGCCTTCATTTTTAATTTAAAAGAAGGAGATTGGTTGTTTAAAGATTCTATTCGTTACACTGATACCTGTAATACAATTGGTGGAACTTCAGGTTCTCCAATTATTTCAAAAGGTACAAGATCAGTTATTGCAATCAATAACACTGCAAATGAAGATGGACAGCGTTGCACTGTAAACAATCCATGTGAAGTTACTAAAGACGGCGCTGTTACTGTCTTAAAAGATAAAAAATACGGTCAACAAACTTTCAATATTTATTCATGTTTAAGTCCAGACTTTAATATTGATTTAAATCGTGCAGGGTGCGTATTGGCCAAGCCAACTTTGAGATAATTACTTTCATTAGATATTGAAATAAAAAATGCCGCTTTATTAGCGGCATTTTTTATTTTAAGTGAAGTTTATTTGTCTTATGGCCTCGTAAGCTGCGGCCGTAGCCGCGTTCGAGAGGTTTAGCGAGCGAATGTGTTCAGAATACATTGGAAGTGCTATAAGTTTCTCTGAGTAGGCTTTTAAGATGTAATCATCTAGGCCTTTGGTCTCGCTTCCGAATATTAAGTAACAATCTTTTTTAAATTCAGCATCAAAGTGAGTTTTCTTGGCAGTTATTGAAAAGAAAAACATTTGTGCAACTTCTGGCTTTTCATTGGCCAAGAAGTCTTCAAAATTTTCATAGGTTTTAATATTTACGTGTTTCCAGTAATCGAGTCCCGCTCGTCTGACTGCTTTTTCCGTTATATCAAAGGCCAGTGGTTTGATGAGAATAAGTTCAAGATCTAGAGCGACGCAAGTGCGCCCGATACTCCCGGTATTACCGGGAATTTCTGGCGCAACTAATACAATTTTAAATTGAGACATCTTGTACTTACTTAGTTTAGACGTTCTTTAGATAATCAAGAAGTGTTCTAATGATTAATCCAGAAGCACCTTTTGCTGAACAGTAAGATAGATGACCTTGAGAGTCTCCAATCCCTGCGATATCCAAATGGGCCCAAGCAATTCCTGGTTCAACAAAATATTCTATAAAGGCGGCACCCTTAGCAGATCCGCCATTTCCGTTTGAACCAATATTTTTTAAATCAGCAACTAACGCCTTCATATCATTTTTGTGCTCATCTATGATCGGAAGTTGCCACATGTATTCGTCAGTATTTTTTGCTGCTTTTAAAAGTGAGTCCGCCAGTTTTTGATTATTAGAGAAAAGTCCACATACTTCACTTCCTAATGCTACCAATACAGCTCCTGTA
>JAURXW010000298.1 GCA_030654205.1 Bacteriovorax sp. | reverse complement strand
TGGGATCCCAGTCAATATCTCCACCCGACCAAGATAATGTGACCGCTTCAAATTTTCTTTCATCAAGGATTTTTACAAATGAATTCCACTCAATAACTTTTACATTTACATCGACTCCTGCCTGTTTAGCATCTTCCTTAAAAATAGTTAAATATTTTACGAAGTCTGCACTTGGTACCAATATTGTGAAACTTAAATTAATTTTTTTCCCATCGACAATCTTTGATAAAAACTTTTCTCCCGAAATAGATTTCCACCCATCTTCTCTCAGGAGATTTAACGCCATTTTTGGATCAAACTCTAAAGGTTTAACGCTTGGATCAGCATATTCACTTTGTTGATATAATGGTCCTGTTGCAGGAAGTGATAAATCAAAAAGAAATTTTTTAATCATTTCTCTTCTGTTAAAAAGGTGAACCAGTGCTTCTCTTGTTTTTCTTGAGGCAAACATTGGATTGGTTAAATTAAATCCAATGAAACCATACGGACGTACATCTTTATTTTGAGTTTTAACTTTAATTACGTCTTTACCCCACTTGGGACCAGAAGTTTTCTTCATATAGTCTTCGGCATTCATCTCAATATAGTCAATGTCACCTTTTTCTATCTTTTGTATTGCTATGGCTTTTTCTTGAATAAATTTCATAGAGATCGTTTGAAAGTTATATATTCCTTTTTTGCTTGGATCTTTTCGTCCCCACCAATTAGGGTTTTGCTTTAAAGTGATTCCTTTTGCCCGATCAAAATCTTGAAGAATATAAGGACCAGTTCCTATTAATGTTTTATTTAAGGTTTTCTCTTGTTCTTTCGAAGGATTTTTATATAAATGCATTGGAACAATAGTAAGGCCCGCAACAACTGTAAAATTATTAAAGTAAGGCTTTTGAACTGTGAATTTAATTTTATTCGTGCCAATAATTTCTGCAGATTTAATATTTTCATAATATGGTTTTTTGTCTGCCGTTTTATATTTATTGGTAGGATCCATGATGGCATCAAAGCTAAACTTTACATCTTCAATTGTTAACGCTTTTCCATCTTGCCATTTTGCTCCATCACGAATTGTAAATTCAAATGAGTTTCCATCTTTAGAAATTTGATAAGTTGTTGCAAGTGCCGGCTCCCACGCAAGAGTCTCTAGGTTTCTAGTTAACAACCCTTCCAAAATCATTGATTGAACTTGAGTAGCATAGGCATCAGTAGAAGAAAGTGCATTCAATGTTGTAGGCGCAGCTCCCAAGTTCATCCGAAACTCTCCCCCAATCGGAGCATTAGGATTCCCAATTGCAAAAGCCTGAGAACTCAACAATACCACTAAAAACAAAACACAAAATTTCATAAAAATTTCCACCTTTAAATTTGATTTTTAAAGTCTAAATGAGAAGCATGCATTCTTCAATTATTTTTTATAGTAGAGATTTGAGTCCAAAGACCATCGATCTAAAGTTAGATTTTCATCTTTAATTTTGTACTGTTCAAGCTTTTGATCAATTTCGTCACGGCGTCTTTCAAGATCCTTAAAAGATCTAACAGCAAAAGTATTGTCTTCATCTAGCGCGTGCAACTCTTTTTGCCATTCTTGATCAAGTTTTTCTCGAAGTGTCTGGTAGCGTGAATTGACGGCGTTAACTTGTTCAACATGCGAAGTAATTTCTTTATTTCTTCCTTCTAATTGTCCCAACACTGCCATTCTTTTTTTAAGAAGAATGGTAACTACTTCTTTACCCATTACAATATTATTGCGAAGGTCTTCGCTGTAGAATTTGAAATAAGCCCCATTGGTAAAATATAAATATTTTTCACAAGTTCCGAGCTCAGGGATTTTCAACAATAAGTAATCACTAGTTCTTCCCATGATAAAGGACTTACATTTTTGATTATTGTTTTTCTCATCCCAAAATTCAATTTTATCTTTCGGGTTAAGATACTTTATATTATCGAAATCTACTTTGATTCTCACAAGTTTGGTTGCTTGATTTATACGAGAAATCCTGCCGGAGAAAAATCCATCTTCTGAAAGCTCGGCCCTAACCCCAAAAGGCATAACCGCTAATAACAAACTAATAATTCTTAAGAATCTGGTCATAAAACTATTATCTCAATGTCTTGAATTTCGTCTAGGGTGGGTAGAATTATACTTGAGTGTTTCTGATGTCTATTTGTGCTTTAATAAATAGTAATTATCATCCGCTTCTGCCTGATAAATAACCACTTCGTACTGACTAAAAGTTGTCATAATGTCTTTCAAGGGATGTTTGTCTTTTAAAATAACTAGATTACCTTTCTTTTTTACCGACTTTAGTAAATTAACATCTCGATTTAAATCGTCACTTAACACAATATTTACTTTACTGTCGTGATTCTTTGCTTCTATCACACCTTTTGATGAAAAAAATGTCTTGAAATTATTATCGAAATCACCGGATACAAAATACGAACTATCATTTCTACCCTGAGGAATATGTCTTGAAATTTCTGCCCAAAATAATCCCAGCGAATCTTTACTTGTAGAACTGTCCAAGCCTTTTTGACTGTGAGAAGTTTTT
>JAURXW010000295.1 GCA_030654205.1 Bacteriovorax sp. | reverse complement strand
AATGACACTTTAAAAAAAATATTTAAGCTCGGACTTCCTGTCTCTTTTACTATTTTATGTGAAGTATTAGTCTTCACAACAGTTACTGTGCTCGTCGGAAAAATGAGCCTTATAGCCTCGGCCTCTCAAAGTTTGGTCATCAATCTTACATCATTAACCTTTATGGTTCCCTTAGCGCTGGGTAGTTCTGCTGCTGTCTTGGTTGGTGAACAATTGGGAAAAAAATCATTGCATGGAATTTTAAAATATTCTTTGGGTTCATTATTTTTAGCATTATTTATACAAATATTTTTTGCGACTCTATATTTAACCATTCCTGAAAAACTTTTGGGAATTGCCAACAATGATCCAGCGATTATCGCCTATGCCAGTGCACTTTTATTTTGGGTCGGCCTCTTTCAGATTCCAGATGGTCTGCAAGTTGTTTTATCCGGTGTGCTCAGAGGATTACATGTCACAAAGACACCAATGATTTTGGGATTTATTTCTTATTGGGTAATCGGCTTACCCATTGGATGCTACCTAACTTATAAAAGATCGCTTGAGGCCAGCGGTCTGTGGATGGGGCTGGCCATTGGACTGCTATGCATGTGTATACTTTTAATTATTTTATATAAAAATAAAATTAAAACTCTACGCCTAGCTCTTTCTCCGGTAATTGAAAATTAATATCTTTTTGAGTTATTGGATCTCGAAACATTAATTGATAGGCCATGAGTCGCAGTCCTTCACTATTTTTGTTTCCGACTCCGTATTTTGGATCACCCAAAACAGGATGTCCTATGAACTCAAAATGCCGGCGGATTTGATGAAGTCTACCTGTGTGTATTTCTGCTAATAATTTTGTGGTGTGTTCATTCGTTTCTAAAACAGTGTAGGTAGTTTTGGCATTTTTCCCATCAAGACTTTCATTAACTTCCCCGTCTTCTAAAATTTTTCCAACGACCTCAACCTTATAGAATTTGCGAATTTCGTGCTTTTGCCAAAGATTAGAAAAAATTCCCGCAGCGGCCTTACTATAAGCAAAAAGCATTAACCCCTGGGCCTCGCGATCTAAGCGATGAACTAACCACGCTTTATTTTTTGTCTTTTCAATTTGCCTTAAGATTGAGCAATGATCTCCAAACTCTGTTCCTTGCGACAATAATCCTGAAGGTTTGTACCACAGACCCCAATCGCGAAATTTAGTTAATTCTCTAGCGACAGGAATAATCATGTTTGTTAATTTTGGGTCATAATAAAATTCAATATAAGATTCTGAATTTAATTCGTAAGTGGCCCTTCTAGTTCTAGCAAGCTTTGCATTATTAAAAAGACGTACCCAGACGCCACCATTATTTAAGACTTTTTTTAATATACTCTTTGATAAATTTGAATATTTTTCCAGAAAATCAATTAAGACCAAGGGATCATTTGTTTGCACAGATTTTTTGAATGTAATTATTTTATCGCTCATTTGCCTTTTCCAAAAATATTAGCCTAGGTATTATCCCTAGGCTAACTTATATATCAAGGCGTTGCTAGTAAAAATTATTTATTGGTAAGCGCTCTATAAGCATCAACTCTTCCACCAGATAAAGAAGCATTTTCTAACTTAGCAGTTTTTAATGAAGTCCTAACAAGTCGTTCTCTGATTTGTGCCGGAGTTAAATTTGGTTCTTTTGAAAGAAGTAAACCTACGACTCCTGCAATATGGGGAGTGGCCATCGAGGTCCCTGACATTGTGGTGTATCCACCTCGCTTGTACGTCGAGAGAATATTAGATCCAGGTGCCGTAACATGAACTGATTTTAATCCATAATTTGAAAAACCAGACTTAGCTCCTGATGAAGAATATGATCCAACAGAAATTAAATTTCCAACTTCGTAATTGGCCGGATATGAAGCCGTCGTATCATTGTTAGCGGACTCATTTCCAGCTGCTGCTACAAAAGTAATTCCTGCAGCTTCTGCGGCCTTAATAGCATCTTCAAGCGACTGCTCTTTTTCTCCGCCTCCCCAGGAATTTGACATTATATTCACACCTCTTTTGATACCATAATCAATGGCAGCAATGGCATCAATTGACTCGCCCGATCCAGAGTCAGATAAAAATTTAATAGGAAGAATTTTTACATTGGCCATTACGCCTGCCACTCCAACATCATTATGGATAGCTCCAATCACTCCTGCGCAATGTGTGCCATGTCCATGGCCATCTTGAGGATCACCATCTTTATTGGCAAAATCATATCCATAAATATCATCAATATATCCGTTGCCATCATCATCTACACCTGGCTTTCCGTTAAGCTCTGCTAAATTTACGTCAATCTGATTTTTTAAATCTGGATGTGTATAATCAACACCTGTATCTATTACTGCTATTTTAATATCTCTAGATCCTTCTGTAACAGACCAAGCACGTAGAACATTAATATCTTCACCTGCTAAACCTGAAGAAAAAATCGTTCCATTTTTTCCATCGTTTTTCATCCCCCATTGTTTTTTAAAGTTTACATCTTTTGGCAAAGACACCTCTTCTCCCTCTGTAAACTTATTTAATGAAATAATATAATTGGGCTCAATGTATTCGATTTCGGGATTGCTCGCAAATTGGTTAAAAGCTTTATCAGTTAATCCTTTTTTTGTTTCTAAACGTGCAAAAGTTCCAAAAGAAGTTTGCGCTATCTTGGTTATACTTCCAAAATTTCCAATTGATTTTTGATTCAAAAAATTTGAACCTTTTTTTACCTTAATAATATATCCATTAAAAGGAGTCGCCTGGGCAGTGGTAAAAATAACTGAAGTAAAAAAAAGTGAACTAATAAGTAGTTTTAGTTTCATATAATCATCCTTGATTTATGTTTGATATATCATGATGACGAGACAAAAATGATTTCGCAATTTAAATGCAAATTTTGTAAGTGATTGTTAGAAATTAAAAAAATATATTAATATCTAAATATTGCTGAGGCCCAAGTAAAACCTGATCCAAAAGCAGCAGAGGCCACAAGCATTCCTTTTTTAAGAACTCCGGCCTTAATGGCATCATCCATTCCCAATGGAATAGTCGCTGCTGTTGTGTTTCCATATTTCTGAATAGTATTAAAAACTCTTTCGTCAGGTATAGATAACATCTCGGCTACTTTAGTATTTATACGTAGATTGGCCTGGTGAAATAAGAATAGGTCTATGTCTTGAAGATTGACCGAGGCTTCCTTGCAAGCACTAGTTAAACACTCGGACATTCTTTTTGTAGCGTGAACAAAAACAGTTTTTCCATTCATCTGAGGATACTGCAATCCCTCTTCAAGCATCTGGTGATTGACTCTGTCTTTTCCAAGACCAACTCCTGGAGCAGGAATCCATAGCTCCTTTGCCAACGAGCCATCAGCAAATAATTGAGTCGTCATTATTCTTGAATCTTTTATGGGATCGACAAGATCTTTTCTTGATAAAATAACGGCCCCTGCTCCATCTCCAAAAAGTACTGTTACATTTCTACCGTTGGGAGATTTATCCATTCCTTTGGAATGAACTTCAGAACCTACAATTAAAATATTGCGATGAGATCCGGAAAGAATAAATTTATCTGCAATAGAAAGTGCGTAAATAAATCCTGTACACTGCTGACGAATATCAAGAACTGCAATTTCAGGAATACCTAATTTAGCCTGCAAAAAGCATCCTGTCCCTGGAAATTCATGGTCAGGACTTAAAGTTGCGTAAATGATCATATCAATTGCCGACTTTTCAATTCCGGCCGATGCAATTGCTCGCAAGGACGCCTCAAGTGCTAAATCAGAGTTTGAAACAGAATCTTCAACCCAATGTCTTTCTACAATTCCAGATCTCTGTTGAATCCATTCATCAGTGGTATCCAATAGTTTTTCCAGATCAAAATTGGTCACTACTTTCGGTGGAACAAAAGACCCAACTCCAGTAATTTCACTTCTATATTTCATCATATTATCGCCTTTGATTTAAATTTAATTTGGTCTATATATTCTAATCAATTCCAAACAAAATTCAAACATGACTTCAAATAATCAAAAATGCAGCTTAAAATGATTAACTTGATGGGACTTATCGTTTATAGTCGGGTTTGATGAAAAAATTGACCTATTCTCACTATTTGGCGGCCGCACTCTTCACACTAGTTATTGTGAGCTGCTCCTCTGAGTCAAAAAAGCAAGTTTCAGAAAAAGCGTATTCGTCTAATACTCAAAAAGAGTTTGAGGCCATTGAAAAAAATGATTTGCGCTCAAATCCACCATATCGCGCTAACCAAAGACCTGCGACTCGCCCTCCGGTTGTCATAAAAGGGCCATCACACGAAAAAAAAATACAAAAAGAAAATGCCTCCGAATCAATGCCACAAATAACGGAGGCTATCGACACATCTAACCTAAGCGCTAAAAACCAGGAACGCATGCAAGAAATAAATCAAAACTTGGCTTTTTTTTGTATGAAGCACAGAAAGGACAGAGCTTTTCAGGATGAAGAAAGCTGTTTAGCTTATACTAAGAAAATACTTGTGGGCTGTGAAAAAAAGCATAAATTAATTAATACCATCATGGTTAATTGCATAAAAGAGCAACTCAAAAAAAGACCGTGAGAATTCAAATATGAACAAGCGAGCAAACTGCCCACATTGTGAATATATTCTAGCTCGTTGTCTATGCCACACACTTAAGTCAATCAATAATAAAACGACGATTATCGTCCTTCAACACCCTAGTGAAACCAAGCATGCTTTAAATACAGTACAATTGATGAAAAAAAGTTTTCAAAACATTGTCATATTCACTGGAGAAGATTTTAGTGAGCACACAGTATTGAATAAACTTTTATTAGATCATCAAAAAGAGATCGCCCTTGTCTTCCCCACTACAACCAGCACAACTTTAACGAATCAGAATAAGCAAATATCTCATCTAATTTTTATTGATGGCACTTGGAAAAAAGCACGCAAAATTTTTCTTTTATCGAAAAACTTGCACCAACTCCAAACTTATTCACTGACCCCTGATAAGCCTGGACAATACTTAATTCGCTCTTCCTCAATTGATAACAGCCTCTCTACACTGGAGGCTTGCCTGCTTAGTTTATCGCTGGTGGAAAAAGATTTAGATACGAAGTCTTTAACAAACTCGTTTAACAAAATGATTGAATTTCAAATTGAAAAAATGGGTGAAGAAAAATTTAACAAAAACTATTTAAAAAAGGGCAATGACTAGGTCATCACCCAATATGTTAAATAATCAAAAGGAATTAAGCTTTAGCTGCAAAAGATGAACACCATCCACAATTAGTTACATATTTCATTCCCAACATTGTACACGGAGCGTAACCACCTTCAGCTTTCGCGACATTATAGAACTTACATGATCCACACTTTGAACCTGCTTTATATTTAGCATTCTTAGAAGTTGTAGCATCAGTTACATACTGCAAAGTTTTTCCCATTCCTTCTGACGGGCTAGCAATTGCCTTACCTGCAGGAGCAGTAGCTGGGCAAGTATCAGCAGCAAAGGACTTGGTAGCTTTTGCAATAAAAGGAACTACGGCAGCGGCCGCAACAGCGAATTTAAAAAACGAACGGCGTGATAAATTAGTTTTTTCCACAGGGTTCTCCTAAAAGTTAATATGTCTGGCCCAAAATAGTAACATGCTAAACTTTCTCAGTACACCTTGAATGTAGACAAAAGTTAGTCATATTAGTTAGTTAGGTGCAAACTTATGTTTGAGTCCTAAAACCAAGCCCACTTCCAATAACGCGAGTTATTTGATACATAAATTTAATAACCTTATGAGGAATCTATGCAACCAACTAAAGAGTTTTCGCCATTAATAAATACCCTGGGAAATAGCAAAGAATATTACAGTGCGACGACTCTAGATATACAAGTTGAAGTTGTTCCGGCCTATGTGCCAGAGAGATCAGATCCTGAACATAATCAATATTTCTATTCATATAAAATCCGCATTACAAATCGTGCTGAGTTTTCCTGCAAAGTCATTCATCGTCATTGGAAAATTAAAGATGGAAATGGAAAAGTCTATGAAGTACAAGGCTCCGGTGTTATAGGCGAGCAACCAATGCTTGCGCCAGGAGAGAATTACGAATACACAAGTTTTTGTCCACTTCATTCACCGTTTGGAAATATGCGCGGCAAATATCAAATGATTGATCAATTTGGTAATCGCTTTTGGATCGATGTTCCAGTATTCTTTTTTAGAAAACCAGATACATTTATACAGTAAAAGATTTTCTTAATCATGGAGTGAATTAATGAATCAATTTTTAGTGCTATTAACTATTATCTCTTCCCTATTGTCTTTTTCCCTTAGCGCCAATGATCTGGATGCCATCATAAAAAGTGGAAAAATACGCGTCGCCGTAGATACAACATACCCCCCAATGGAATTTCAGGATGACGATGGAAAAGTGGTTGGTCTCGACGTCGACTTAGCTAAAGAATTGGCAAAGATATTAAAAGTCCAGGTAGAATTTATCGTAATGCCGTGGGATGGAATCTTAGCAGGCCTTCAATCAAATCGCTACGACATCATCATGTCATCTATGAATATTACTGACGAACGAAAACTACAAGTCAACTTTGTTCCTTATATAAAAATGGGTCAAGTTTTCGTGGCAAAAAAATCAACCAAGCCACTTAAAAATGAAAAAGAACTTGCAGGAAAAGTTGTCGCCGTTCAGGCCGACACAACTTCATTTACCGCCGTAGAAGGTTTTCAAAAATCGGGTGTGGCCATAAAAGAAATTAAAGCATTTAAAGGGGCAACTGAAGCCTTCTCTGCCCTAAAGTCAAATCAAGCAGAAGTTATTGTTATCGATGAAGCTGTTGGTCTTTATTATGCAGGCCTAGATCAAAAGTCTTTTGTTGTTTCCGGAGAAGCTCTTAAACCTGAGCCTATTGGGATTGCGGTTAAAAAAACAGATGTTAAATTATTAAAAGCTCTTGAGTCAGCAGTCAAAAAATTAACAGAGTCTGGCAGCTTTGCTAAAATTTATATGCAGTGGCTAAAAAAAGCTCCAACCAAATAAAGAAAAAATTATGGAAAACAGTTTAAGTTTTTGGGCATTTTCAAACACCATCGTCATTCCTCGTTTGCTCGAAGGAATGGCCATCACACTTAAGCTCACATTAATTAGCGGAACAATTGGATTTAGTATTGGAATGATCATAGCTCTAATGAGAATTTCAACTATTAAAATTTTAAATTGGATTGCCCTTTTTTATATTACGCTTTTTAGAGGTACTCCCCTTTTACTTCAAATTCTTTTTATCTATTTTGCTATTCCCACTTTAATCGATATAAATCTCGATTCATTTCCTGCTGGGATTTTAGCCTTGTCACTTAATTGTGCTGCTTATTTAGCCGAAATTTTTCGCGCCGGAATACTTTCCATTCCGACCGGTCAAACTGAAGCTGCCAAGGCCTTGGGTCTGAGTCGTCATCAGACGATGTTTAAAATTATTATTCCACAAACTTACCGAAGAATTATTCCTCCAGTCGTCAATGAATTTTCTGCCCTTACCAAAGAAACCTCGTTGGTATCGGTAATTTCATTGGGAGAACTTCTTTATGTGACTCAAAGAATTGGAGCGAAATACCTACGCCCATGGGAAGTTTATTTTTGGGCGGGATTAGGTTATTTAATCATCGTTTTAATTTTAAGTTATATTGCCTCTAGATTAGAGCGATCTCTTTTACTAAAGGGTGGTGTTTAATGAAAGTTAAATCAAGTGAAGTCGTTTTGAAAATTGTTAATCTTGAAAAAGATTT
>JAURXW010000292.1 GCA_030654205.1 Bacteriovorax sp. | reverse complement strand
AAAAACCAAAGAGAGACTGGTAATGAATTTGCTAAAAATTGTATTTGTAACTTTCCTTTTTTTAATTATACCTGCATTAAGAGCTGAAGATATTGACGTTGAGGTGAGTCCACCTGAACCTTTGATGAATGAGAGTTTTTTTGTAAGTTTTAAAATTAAAACAACAGGTAACGTTGAACCTTATATTTCATTTACTCCAAGTGGAGCTGTGGTCCAAGGAAAAAGAGAACAAGGTGTTTCAATTTCCACGACGGTTATAAATGGAAAATTCACGACCTCACGTGAGCAAAGCTATGTTTACGAATTAATTGCAGAACATCAAGGCCAAGTGACTTTGCGAAATATTAAAGTAGAGATTGGTGGAAAAGTAACAAATGTTAAAGATGTACATGTAAATGTTTTAGCACAGGCAAAAAAGCTGGCCGATGCCTTTATGGAAGCAACTGCTTCAAAAACTAAAGTGTATTTAGGTGAGGCTATTGATGTTAATTATTATTTGTATTTTAAAACGTCCATTTCCGCAAATGATGTTAAAGAGTTTCCAAAGCTTAATAAATTTATAAAGCGCTTTCATCATATAAATGCCCCTGTGGAAACCGTACAATATAAAGGACAAGTTTTTAAAAGAATCTTGGCCTATTCGGCTAAGTTATTTGCAGAAAAAATTGGTAATGCAGTATTGGATCCCATGACTATTTCTGTTCAAATAATTGAAAATGACTATAATTCACCATTCGGTGGCTTTGGAATGGGGTCCCAGCATTACAAAAATAAAGATCTTGCAAGCCCTAGAATTGAAGTAGAGGTTTTGCCACTTCCTGCGGAAAATGTGCCTGCTGGTTTCACTGGATTAGTAGGTGAGCATGAATTTAATTTATCTGTGGCAAAAACAAAATACCTAGTCAATGAGCCGATTGAAGTTAAGCTTGAAGTAAAAGGAAAAGGAGCTTTGGAAAATATGGATGCTCCTGCTATTTATACAGACAATAGCCTTGAGCAATTTGATACGAAGTCTGAAGTGACTGAGCTTGGAGTTACATCGGCTAAAAAGCTTTTCGAATATACTTATTTAGCAAGGGGACCGTTGAATATTAAGGCCCGAGAATTAAGTTTGTCATATTTTGATCCTAATTCAGGAAAATATGTTGAGAAAAAAATAACGGTTCCAGGAATCGAAGTAAGTGGAGTCGCGGCTTCATCTGCTGACGGAGCTAGTACAGGACAAGGGCAAAGCGCAAATAAAGATCAAAGTAACACTCCACCTGAGAGTGATTTTTTATCGAAACTATTTTCTTCTGATGCTAGTTCAAAAAAAATAGATAAGAACACCATTGGATTAGTAGGGCCTGCGATGTCAGGTCAAGGCCGCTGGTTTGAGCGTTGGTTTGATCTTGTGAATATGGCCCTGGCCTTAATTATCATGAGTTTGCTTGGGAAATGGTATTTTGATTCTAGAAATAGTAAACCTACATCAGGACATCAGTCGACAGAAGTAAAAAAGTTAATAGCTCAGATGAAGAGCAAAGGTTTAAATTATTCAGAGCTTTATAAAGTCATAACAGTCCTAGATAGACAAAATAAAATGGCGTCTGGTGGAGTTTCGATTTTTTTAATTATTGAAGAAAGTCATTTAAGTGTCGAGGCTAAATCTTACTTCAAAAACGCACTTCTTGTTTGCGAAGAGAAAGCATTTGGGATAGATAGAAATGATAAAAAAATAGAATTTAAAGGAAACTTTTTCAAAGAGATTTTAAAACTTATATGATTGTAATAAAAAATATTAATGATCTTAAGACAGTGTACTCAGAAGATAAAATACAAGTTACAATAGGTAATTTTGACGGAGTTCACTTAGGCCATAAAGAATTCCTTTCTCGGATTTCATTAGATTGCAAACAACAAAAATGTAAATTTGTTGTCATTACCTTTGTTCCTCATCCAGTACAAATTCTTAAGGCGCAAAGTAGTTTTTTGATTAATACATTTTTAGAAAGAAGAGAGTTATTAGCTCAGTGTGGGGTTGACTACCTATTAGAAGTTGATTTCACGCGAGACTTTAGCACTCTTTTGCCCGAAGAGTTTTTATCCAAATTTGTTTTTTCATTTCCTAGTATTGATAAAGTTTATCTGGGGCATGATTTTGTTTTTGGTGCCAATAAGTCAGGGAATTATAAGCTAGCAAAAAACTTATGCGAAAAAGAAAATATTAAACTGATATTACAAGACGAATTTCTTTTAAATAATAATTCTGTTTCATCTAGTGTTGTTCGTACGGCGATACTTAATGGTGAAATCGAAAAGGTTTCAACTTATCTTGGCAGGGCCTATTTTTTATCTGGAAGAGTTATTAAAGGACAAGGACGAGGAAAACAAATTGGCTTTCCAACGGCCAATATCGAGTTTGGAAAAGAGTTAATCGTTCCAGCTCGTGGTGTATATATAACTCGAACGACAATTCATGATATGACTTATAACTCAGTTACTAATATTGGAATCAACCCAACTTTTAATATGGGAATTGAAATTAATATAGAAACTCACTTACTAGATTTCAATCGGGATATTTATGGTGAAGAAATGCGAGTTTCTTTTTTAAAGAAAATTCGCGATGAAAAAAAATTTACCAGTGTAAACGAGTTGATTGCCCAAATTGATAACGACGTTTTAGCCGCTAAGTTATTTTTTAAGTCGGAATAAAAACTAACCAATATTATCAACTAAAGAATTTTCAACTAACAACTACTTGAAATTATCAAAAAATAATCTAGTTTTTTGATCCACTAATACCTTCCATTTTATAAATCACTAAAACTCTTAAAGAAGAAAATTTTAAGTACCGATAAGTATTTAAAATATCGAAATGTTCAAAAAAAGGAAAAAAGAAAACTGTATGTTTAGGAAAGAGTTTGTCGAAGTAATTACGAAAACAGGTATGGTTCCCATGAAGGATCTACGCCCGCTTATTATCGATAAAGATCCACATATAATTTCAGAGCTAGGTTTATTACAATTTAAATTTTTTGATGATATTCGATTTGCCAAACAGGTTGCAGAAAATTACAACTTAACTTATATCGATCTTTCCAAAGCTAAAATCCCAGAAAGAATTTTTAAAATAGTTAAGAAAAGCGATATCATGAAGTTTCGGGTTATTCCTATTCAAAAAAACACGAAGGCCGTGAGTCTTGCGATTTTTGATCCTTCATTGATTAAACTGCAAACAGAACTTCAGACGCTATTTCAGTATCCGGTTGAATTTATTTTAACCAGTTTATCTTCTTGGGGCGAGATGTTTTCTCGTGTTCCTGAAAGTATTGAAGATGTTTTAGAAACAATTCGCGAAATTAAAACAGATACTAAAAAAGAAGACAATATCAATGAAGACGATATTGGTGATGATGTAATTAGATATGTTAATCGTATTTTAGCCGAGGCCTTTGTTACCAAGTGTTCAGATATTCATATTGAACCTTATGAAAATAATTTCAGGATTCGATATCGGCAGGATGGAAGCTTAATAGAAGCTGCAAAACCACCACGCAATTTAATGTTGCCAATTATCTCTAGAGTAAAAATTCTAGCTCAAATGGATATTTCGGAAAAAAGAAAGCCACAAGATGGACGTATTAAATTAGAAATTGGTGGTAAGCCAATAGATTATCGAGTTTCTTCCCTTCCAACTTTATTTGGTGAAAAAATAGTTTTACGACTTCTGGATTCTTCAAATCTTCAGTTGGATATGACGAAGTTAGGATTTGAGCAAAAACAATTAGAAGTTTTTAAAGATGGTATCTATCGCCCTTATGGAATGTGTTTAGTCACGGGGCCTACGGGATCGGGAAAAACTACGACTTTATATTCCGCAATTGCAGAACTAAATACAGTTGATACAAATATTTCTACTGCAGAAGATCCGGTCGAGTTTAACTTGGAAGGTATCAATCAAGTTAACGTTAAAAAAGATATAGGTTTAACTTTCGCAGCAGCACTAAAATCATTTCTTCGACAGGATCCAGACATCATTATGGTTGGAGAGATACGAGACGGTGAAGTTGGTGAAATTGCCATTGAGGCAGCTTTGACCGGCCACTTAGTTTTATCCACACTGCATACTAACGATGCTCCAAGCACGATCACTCGTTTAATAAATATGGGAATTGAACCATTCTTAGTTGCAGCAGCAGTGAATGTTATTGTGGCCCAAAGACTTTGCCGAAGAATTTGTAAATCTTGTAAAGACGTAGACACCGCTGTCACTCAAGAAATTTTAGTTTCTTGTGGAATATCTCCAGCATCTGCCGCCAAAATTACGGTCTATAAAGGTAAGGGCTGTGCTCATTGCAATAATACTGGTTACAAGGGGCGCGTGGCCATTTATGAAGTTTTAGAAATGTCGGCAATGATTAAAGAAATACTTCTTCGTCACGGCTCGACTGATGAAATTAAAAGACAAGCAATTAAAGAAGGAATGAAAACCTTGCGAATGTGTGCACTGACAAAAGTAGCGCAAGGATTAACAACAATAGACGAAGCAGTTTCAAATTCAGCAACTGATAAAATGTAGGAAATCTTATGGGTAATGACAACACTGGCAGCAAGTCCTCTACCAAAATGATGGCAACAGGTACCGTTCAAAGTAATGGTAATGAAGGCTTAAAAATCCAGCAATTATTTAAGTTGATGGTCGATAGTAGTGCCTCGGATTTACATATTACATCTGGAACGTCTCCCGGACTTCGTGTTCACGGAGAAATTATAAAAGTTAAAACTTTGCCTCTAGCTGGTGAAGATACGAAAAGACTTATTTACCAAATTCTTTCAGAAGATCAAAAAAATGAATTTGAAAAAAAACTCGAGCTCGATTTCTCTTTCGGGATTAAAGGCCTTGCACGTTTTCGGGCCAACGTTTTTAACTCAAAAGGGGCCGTGGCAGCAGTCTTTCGAATTATTCCAAGTATCATTCCAGACTTCAAGGCGCTTAATTTACCCAATGTCCTTTTGAAAATGTGCGACGTGAGCAATGGTTTAATTTTGGTTACAGGTCCAACTGGATCTGGAAAGTCGACAACAATGGCCTCATTGCTTGACCATTTAAATCAACATGAAGCCGGACATATTATTACACTTGAAGATCCCGTCGAGTTTGTCCATTCACATAAATCTTGTCTTGTTAATCAACGTGAAATTGGAACAGATACATTATCTTTTTCTCACGCATTAAAAAGTTTACTCCGTCAGGATCCGGATATCGTACTGGTAGGAGAGCTTCGAGATAAAGAAACAATTGAAGCGGCATTAACGATAGCGGAAACAGGCCACTTAGTTTTTGGTACACTTCACACTAACTCATGCGTGCAAACTATCAACCGTGTAATTAACGTTTTCCCCTCAGATCAACAAGGTCAAATACGAACTCTTTTATCATTCGTTTTGCAGGGAATTGTTTCTCAGCAGCTGATTGCTAAAAGTTTTGAAAAAGGCCGAGTCGCCGCAATGGAAATTTTGGTTCCTACGAGTGGTATTCGAAACCTTATGCGCGAAGATAAAATGCACCAAATATATTCTCAAATGCAAATCGGGCAGGATAAAAGTGGTATGATTACCATGAATCAAAGTTTGAAAAAATTAGTTGAAACTGGTGCCATTAGTATTGAAGTTGCTATGGGATATTCAAATGCTCCAGATGAGCTTGCGGCCCAATTGGGAGTTAAGGTAAAATAATTCAATGGGAATGTTTAAGTACGAAGCCGTAGATGCTAACGGTAAAAAAGTTGTAGGAAAATTAGAAGCCGCTTCGGAAAAAGAAGTCCGAAAAGCCTTGCGCGCTCAAGGAATCCGAATAAAGAAAATAATCCCACCAACCATTCTCGAATTTGATTTTGGTATGTGGATGGTTGATAAAGGTTTTGCAAAAGCAATTAGTGTAAAAGAGCTATGTGGTTTCACAAAACAGTTGGCCGTCATGATTAGCGCCGGTGTTCCGCTTATACAGTCCTTAGAAATTCTCTACCGTTCTGAAAAAAATCCATCTCTAAAAATGGCGATCAAAAAAATCTCTGTTGATGTCGGAGAAGGAAAAACAATCGCAGAAGCAATGGAGGCCCAAAAAGGTTTCGACAAGCTCTATTGCAATTTAGTTAAGGCCGGAGAGGCCGGTGGTATTTTAGAATTAATTTTAAGAAAACTAGCTATCCATATGGAGAAACAAGAAAAAACAAAGGCCCAAATTAAATCAGCAATGATGTATCCCTCAATTGTTTGCGCGGTTGGAGCGGTGGTTATTTGGGGGATGATGGTTTTTGTTGTTCCGCAGTTTACGGGGATGCTAACGGAGTCTGGTCAGGCGATACCGTGGATTACTCAGTTTGTAATTGATACTTCTAATTTTTTTGGGAAGTATTCTCCGATTATGGTTCCTGGGGTCTTTGTTGGTTTGGCTGCCTTCATGTCATA
>JAURXW010000289.1 GCA_030654205.1 Bacteriovorax sp. | reverse complement strand
TATTTTATACCCTTAGTATATCACATTTAGAACTAAAATTACAGAAAAAAATGTGGATACCTTATTTAAAAAACAAACGCAATTTTTATCTAAATCTGTCTGATTTTATTAAATTGTTAAAGGACTTTTTAGACAGCCTGTCCGCGGGAATGACAAAAGGTCGTAATTTTCAGTATTTTTCAGAGCCCCTCAGAAACTTTCAATGGTTCAAACAATCGCAGTTTAACATAAAAATAAGAAAGAGTGCAAACTTACGTATCAAATCATCTAAAATGACACCAAAATTTATGGTAAAATATTGGATTAAATTTTATTTTTATTTTTTTCATACTTTCTTTGTTTAAAAAATTAAGAATTTATTATTTTGTTTAACAACTAATGTAAATTAATTTGATTTTAGAAATTCTATTATTTTTTATTATTAATCGTATCTATAACTTTAATAAAACTTCCGCACACAGCTCCACAAAAAGACAAGGCAACACATAAAAGCAAAAATTTACCATATTTATTATCAAGAAATACATCAAGCGCTATATAGCCAAATAAAGCAAAAAATCCTAATCCAACCATTAAATGTATAAACCAAAAACTGCTTAATATTTTTCTGATTGATTTGTTTATTTTTTCATTCATAGTTTTTTAAATTAAGTTTGTTTAAAAACATCAAATGGCCTCTAAAATCTTTCTACCATTAACTGTGGCAATATTTACTAACTCTTCTATGTCATAAAAACGAGTAGTTTCGGCAAGAAACAAAAGCTCGGTAAAAAGATCACCATCATTAAAAGGACAAAAAAAGTCATGCACATTATCAACTCCTAATGCCACATTCACGCCGGCAGCCACAAGTTGAGGAACCGGACCAATAGAATTATGCATAGGGCCAATTTTGTTACGCATCTGCTGATTATCTATCATAGCGCGCGGACTAATAATGACACTCATCTTAGCTTTTTTAATAAGCTTGATGACTTCATTTATATAATCGTCCTGCTGAGCAGCTAAAGAACAGCAGTGAACCGCATTCACACGACCTTCCATTTTGTGTTCAATAACCTTTTTGGCCAATAGCTCAGTGTCCTTTTCATCTGGATTATTATTTTGATCAATATGAACATCCACAGTCTTTTTGTATTTCTTGGCAATACTAAAAATATAATCAAGATGTTCTGCCTGGCGAGGTCTTTCTAATGAAGGTAGGCCTCCTAAAACATCTACATACGAAACAGCTTTTTCAATCCATTCTTGCGCCTTTTTGTTTAACACGCCTTCAAGAACTTGTAAACAAATCTGAATTTTAATTTTTTTTGCGTATTTCTCTTTAACAGTCAAAGCTGCCTCAAGACACATCATTCCTACAGTATTATCCACGTCAACATTAGTACGACATAGAGTAGATCCTTGTTTAATCATATTTTCAGCACTAAGTGAAATCCGTTTTACCAAATCATCATAAGTATAACCCTCTTTTACTTTCTTCCATAATTTCCACTTCACTTCCATATGATTTTCACACATCTTAAGTGTTTCTGGAGTAATAATATACGCCTTATCAAAATGCGCGTGACAGCAAACAGGTCCGCCTTTTTCTTTAATCTTTTTTTTAAGCAAGCCGAGCATATCCCATTTTTCCATAGTAATAAATGTTATTATTGTTTTGTTGAAATTAATTCTTTTAAATGTTGAATTTTGTGTTTAGCCACATTTACATCTGTGACTAGAGTCACATTATGTTTAACTGCGAGTTCGCGAATTTTTTCTCCATCGCTATTAATTACAAAATTTCTTTCGGCAACAGGGATATTAATAATCATATCAAAACGTCGTTCGCGGAGTAGAGTGGCAATATTGGGCCGTTCCTCCGAAGAAACCTTATGCACAAGATGATTGGATATGCCTTTCGAATCCAAATATTGATTTGTATGTTGAGTGGCATAGAGAATACAACCAATTTCCGCGAGAATTTTAAGATCCGGCAATAATTTTTCTTTATTTTCCATGCCACCAATGGTGAGTAAAATACTTTTTTTGGTTTGTTTAGCCATTTTCATCTGTAGTGTCCAAAGTTCAATAAAACCAGGAGAAGCGTTTTGATTAAAGGTGTCACTCTTCATAAAAGTGGCTAACTTTTCGTCGAAAAGTGCGTCTGGTGTTTTAAGCGCCACTACCTCACAATGTCCCTTAAATAATCTTAAAGTAACGATACCGTTCACTTTTTCATTCATCGTATCAATTAATCCCGACAAATCTTTCATTAGCGGTTCGTACCAAAGCGCGCCATAACATAAGTATGCCCATTTTTGATCCACCATTGTTTTAAATTCGTTCTCATGTCTAGTACAAACGTATTTTTCCAATTCCTTGTGTGCGACAATAATAGTGTGAGCTGCTGGCTGTTCATAGATGCCACGCACCTTTAGGCCAATTACCCTGTCTTCAATATGATGAACAATACCGATACCATGACGACCGGCTAGCTTATTTAGAGCAATAATAAGATCACTTAATTTCATTTCACATCCATTAAGTGCAGTAGGAATTCCTTTAACAAACTCAAGCTCAACTAATTCTTCTTCGTTCGGAGCATCTTTGGGATGAGTGCAAACTTGGAGAATTTTTTCCAAAGGCGGAATCAATTCAGGTTTTTCAATTTCACCACCTTCACTGGTGACACCCCACATATTGTCATCAGCGGAATATAATTTATCGATGGTGTGTGGAACTGGGATATTATTTTTTCTAGCGTATTCAATCTCTTCATCCCGCCCCATACCCCATTCACGTACTGGCGCAATTACTTTCATATCCGGATTTAGAGTAATAATCGTTCCTTCAATTCTTACCTGATCATTGCCTTTGCCGGTGCAACCATGAGCAATAGTGTCTGCTTTTTCCTGCTCCGCCACCTGCACCGCCAATTTAGCAAGTAATGGACGACCAATAGGCGTGCTTAAATGATAATCGCCCTGGTAGCAAGCGTTGGCCTTAATACCCCTAGCAATATATTTCTCGGCGAATTCATCTTTTGCATCAATAACAATGGATTTTATCGCTCCGAGCTTGAGCGCTTTCTGTTTTATCGCTTCCAAATCATCTGTTTGTTGTCCGATATCTATACATAAGGCGATGACTTCGGCCTTATAAATATCCTGTATCCATTTTAACATAACCGAAGTATCTAAACCGCCAGAATAAAGCAAAACCACTTTCTTAACCTCTTCACGACTCTTAGGTTCGTAAGAAGCAATATGCACATAAGATGTTTTTTTGTTCATATTTTTTTAGTTAAATAAATTAAAAATTTTAAATTATTTTTTCAAACTTCCTTTTAGTTCTTGTAATGTTGTTTGTTCTTTTTTTAAAAAATCATTTACGCCTTGCCATAAATTTTTAGTAAACTCAACAATTTCTTCGCTTGTTCTTTCTCGTATTATTTCATCCTTATTAACTTTTAGCAAACAAGTTCCTAGTCCAAAAATAGAAGCACCTGCAATCGCATATTCTATAACATCCTCCCATGTTTCAATTCCGCCATAAGCAATAATTTCCACATCTGTGTCTTTTACAATATCATAAACATCATTGACCATTTTCATGCTTTTTGGTTTTATCGCTGGTCCTGACATTCCACCATAAATACCAGCTAGAACTGGTTTTTTTGAATAATTATCTATTACTAACCCTGGCCCAACTGTATTGCCACAAGCAATATAATCAACATAATTTTTTGCTAAAT
>JAURXW010000285.1 GCA_030654205.1 Bacteriovorax sp. | reverse complement strand
AATCAGAAAATACTGTTACCGTTGCAACTGGTGAGTATAATAATGTTTGGTAGGTAGCCGATAAACCATCGCTTGATACATTCTTGCCCTCATTGTTAAAATACCATAAATATTCATTATAGTTAATAGCATTGGTTATGTTTTTATCAAGGAATTCTGTTTTGACTGAATTATTAACTTGCTCTGCTTGAAATATTTTTTCTTTTGCGTATGCCGTTGATGTCGCCCCCATGGAAAATATCAATGCAAAAGTGAAAATACTAACTAGAGATAAGCATAATTTAGATTGTTTTTTATTAATCATAATTTAAAACTTAATTTATTAATAAATATTTACTTTCGACCTTTAATAAATAAATATTCTTTATTTTTTAATAACTATACAAATATTATCGCAGAAGGTAATATTATTTATAGTGCTATTTTTTTCTATATATTTTAATATAACAAAAACAAGGTAAAGATATGGTAAAGATTTATGACCTCTTAAGACCCAACATATATCCTTCGCCTTTTACAGTATGTATTAATTTATTTCTCTGATTTTTATCTATTTTTATACGTAAATTCATAATATGAGTTTTAACAGTTTTGGAGAATAAATTAACATTCATGTCCCAAACGTTTTCCATGAGAGTTTCGGGTGAAACTATTTTATCCATATTTCTTGCTAAATAAATAAGAATTAAAAATTCTTTTGAGGTTAAATAAATTTCTTTTCCGTGTCGTTTAACTTTAAAACTATTGGTCTCAATTACGAGGTCGCTAATTTTTATAATTTCACTTTCTATTTCTTTTGGGCGTCGAAGTAAAGCCCTCACCCTAGCTAATAACTCAGCGAATAAAAATGGTTTTGCTAAATAGTCGTCAACTCCGAAGTTTAACATTTCAATTTTATCATCAAATTGTGATCGTGCTGTAAGCATAAGAATTGGAGTATTTATTTTTTGTTTTCTCATCTCTTGGCATATCTGCTTACCACTTAATCCAGGTAGATTATAGTCTAGCAAAATTAGTCTATAATTGTTCGAGCAAGCTAATAACAAACCTTTCATACCTTCGTCGGCAATGTCAACAACATAGTTCTCTTTTTGTAAGTTCTCTTTTAATATTTCGCTTATACATTTTTCATCTTCAATGACAAGAATACGCATATTTTTTTATATAGTGACTAAATTTATAAAAAATAAAAAACTCGATATTACACTACTGCAATATCGAGTCTCGTGGACTTCTTGTTTATCAATCAAAATTATACATTTTTGTACAAAACAAGTCCAGGTTAGATTGTGCTAATTTATTTTTTATCTTATGGATAATATAATTAGGGTAACTTTCTCTATTATTACTTTATAAATTAATTGTTATCCACTTCCACAAATCTAAAAAATATGCTATGTTAATATTGTTCCGATGAACAAAATATATAAGAAGATCGGAACTAAGACGACCAAAGTATCGAGTGGGGATTTAAATTCAGCCCCAAGGGTATTGGGCGTTTTTTTGTTTTCTAAGCTATTTTTATCACCTTAATTTAAGGATAATCTTTTTTTGGCAGGTCTGCCCGCCCGCCAAAAAAGATTACTTAAAGTGATAAAGAAACTTAAAAATAAAAAACCCAAAATCATGTTAATTTTTGCACATACTTTTAACTTAAACAAATGACTAATATATTTCTACATATAACTAGATTATATGCACACATCTAACCGCTAATACGGCTTGCTATTGTATTTATCTTGCATATACAAAAAAGGGAAAGATCTCATTTTAAGACCGTTCCCATAAAAACCTATTATATTTCAGTTTTTTCGATTGGTTCAACTTGTTTTTCATAAAAAAGATTGACAGTCTTCTTAAAAGTTCTATTAATTTCTTTCTTTTCGTTTTTAACTTCAACGAGAGTGTAAGACTTTAAAGCTTTTTCACCTCGTTTCACTTGATAGCCATTATTTAGCCATTCTTTGAAAGTGAGGCAGTTTGTTTGGGGATCGTAACGGTTTGCCTCCGTTTCGCTCCAACGCTCGGCAATTTGTTTTTTAACGACTGCGTAAGTTGAGGTTGAGCCTCTCCAGTTTGATTGAATTGTCATAAATTTAAAATTACGGCTTTTAAGTAAGTTCAAGAAAAACAATGCCGTATTTATTGCTTATCTCGTTAAGGCTAAAAAGAGTGTCTGATAGCTTAATTTGGTCAAGGTGGAGTCCGCTAGTCTGCGGAACAACCTTGATAAGATAAAAGCTGACACTAAAATTAAAGACTTATGATATGCAATCGTAGTTCGTAGTTCGCCAATCCGATTTTTAGCGTTTGTTCATTAAAAAATTAAACCCTATGACTGAAACATATGATTTTAAAATAATAAAATCAGGCAAAGAGATTGAAGTCTATTACTACAAAGATAAAGAAATATTACGAGGATACAAACGAAGAGAACGAAAACAGAAAAATATTAATGAGTTCAAAGGACAATTAGACTTCAATGAATACAAAAAAGAACTCAAACGATTAGAGGAGTGGGAACAAAGTTTCATGACCAAAACTAAGTTTTCCATTTCTCGTACCAGAACAAACATTCGCCGACTAGCCAACGCTAATCCGCAATTAAACAAGTTTCTAACCCTTACTTTTGCCCAAAGTACGACCGAGTTAGAAAAAGCTAATTATCTTTTTAATCAAGCGATGAAAAGAATAATTAGACAAAAGAATTATTTTGAATATATCGCCGTGGTTGAATTTCAGAAAGATGTTGATTATCACGGCCAGATAAAAGAAAAAGGTGGCTCTGTGCATTATCATTTACTTTGCAATCTGCAAATGCCCGAAACAAAAAATATCAAAGAATTATTTGATTGGGAAAAATGGTTTGCTCTAAGATATTGGAAATATGGTTTTATCAAAATCAAAGATGTAAAACCAGTTTCTAATTTGGGTGCCTATTTTTGCAAATATCTCGGTAAAGATATGTTTGATATTCGAATGTTCCGAAAGAAAAAATTCTTTTGTTCCCAAAAACTAAAAAAACCAGTCGAGTTGACTGGAGATGAAGCCATTAATTTTTACGACCGCCACATTAAAGACTTAACGCCAATATTTGTTAAAACATTTTTTAGCGAATATGCTGGCACAATTGATTATTCCGCCTATACCTTGCCCGAGGATATACCACTTAGTTTGTACATACAGAATCAAAGAGATGATAAAAGAAAAACATGTTTTAGAATTTCAGAGACTGTATTTAAAAATATATAAAGAAAAAATAACTCACGCTGAAGCATTAATCCAATGCACTGCCTTGGTCGAACTGTGTAAAATCGTGTATAAACCGATTACCAGAAAAGACCTTGAAAAATTGAATAAATATGCTAATATTTAAATGCTAACCCAATACAATTCAAATAACACCAAGAAGATTTTTTTATAACTACATCCCAGAGATGGGCGGTTCTACCGATGAAGTTATCTTTTTGGTAATTTGTGTTGGGTTAGCTAGAACCGTCCTTTTTTGTTTGTAAATTATAATTATGAGTAATACTAAT
>JAURXW010000309.1 GCA_030654205.1 Bacteriovorax sp. | reverse complement strand
GACCAGATTTATCAAGCCGGGTATTGGAATGGGCCATTCCTTGAATGAGTCCATGTTCTTCGCGTAGATCTTTCATCGTTTTAATAATTGCTTCACGACAACTACCACAGGCCGAGGTGGCCATAGTCTCTGCGATGACATCTTTTAAATGATAATCACTTCGGTTGAGAATTTCTTTTTTGAGCTCTTTTTTCCCGATGCCATAACACAAGCATAATAAATCATTTTGAGAATTTATTGTGCTGTCATTTCCCAAATAATCTTCTATTGCTTGATGAATAAGCCATAGGCCCATCGAAGCTATTGGCAAATTTCCATTCGGCAGTTTTATTTCATTTTGCAAAAACTTGCGATCTAGACTCAAGGCTTCTTCATATGAATGATTTAAAACGATATTTTTTAATTCGTTTAATTCTTCTTCATATTTTTGGGCCAAAGAACCTTTATAATAAAAGTCTTGGATGTTTTCCGATTTCAAATCGATATCTAAAAATAATTTTAGCTCAAGGCCTTCTAAGTTTTTATAAGTGGCCGTTGCATTAGACATTTAGAGTGATTCTTCTTGTCTTAGAGTTAGTATTTCATGACCAGTTGGAGTGACTAAAATAGTGTGTTCAAATTGTGCCGACCATTTTTTATCGCGGGTAACAACTGTCCAACCATCTTTAAGAAGTTTTCCATCTTTTTGACCTAAATTAATCATTGGCTCGATGGTAAAGGTCATTCCTGGTTTCATCTCAGGACCAGTACCCTTTTTACCAACATGGACAATTTGAGGGGCTTCATGAAATTCTCTTCCGATACCGTGGCCACAATAATCTTCTACAACTGAATAACCGTTAGCATGAGCAATTTCTTGAATTGCCGCTCCGATATCACCAATATGCCCACCGGGAACTACGCTTGCAATTCCTGCTCGCATACATTGATAAGTAACTTCTACTAATTTTTTTACTTCTGGAGAAACATTACCTACTAAAAATGTTTTATTAGTATCGCCATGAAACTTATTTAAATAAGTTGTGACATCAATATTTAAAATATCTCCGTCTTTTAAAATATCATTTTTATCTGGAATCCCATGGCAAATGACTTCATTTAAAGACGTGCAAACTGATTTAGGAAAGCCATGATAATTTAGCGGTGAAGGATAAGCGCCGTGCTCAGTAATAAAGTCATGACAAAGTTTATTGATTTCTTCAGTGCTCACACCTGGAACTACAAAAGGCTCGATATATTCAAGTGTTTTGGCGGCCAAGGCCGAAGTTGCCTTCATTAATTCAATTTCACGAGATGATTTTATAGAGATCATAGTTTTTTCCAAATTTATAAGAGAAGCAGGACTGACAGTGTCATTTATACCCTAAATCACACAGGGGGTAAAACTAATAGTTGCTGGAAAAAAGGAATCAATTGTTATAAAGTTCAACTCATGTCTAAGGGAGAATTGCCAAAATTAAAGGTTAAAAGAATAAATAGCTCACCCTATTTTGCAGCTGACTTTCATAAATTTGAAGCAGATACCATTTTTAGTATTACTGGAGCTCAAATGCTTGATACTCAATCAAGCCAATTGGCATCCGTTTTAATCACTAATACTCATACCGATGTGACTAGTATTACGTCAGAGGAGCTAGGTGCTTGCCAGCTTATGATTCATCCCAACTCTGGCCATGATAATTTTTCAAGTGATTTTATTTCCTCAGCTTCGTTTCCAATAATTTTAGGTAATCCTATCAGGGCCCAGGCCGTGACTAATTTTATTTTAAGTTCACTTTTTTCTCACTATAGCTCTGTCCCCCATTCCACAACCTGGAATAAAGATCGCAAATGGCCTAGAAAATTATTATCAGAATTAAATGTTCTAATCATGGGCCAAGGCCATGTTGGAAATTTGTTGGCCAAAAGCTTAGCTCCATTAGTTGCTTCTCTGAATATTTATGATCCCTATACTGAATCAACAAATTTAAATTTAAAAAATATCGATGTGCTTATCCCGGCTTGCAGTTTAAATAAAAAAAACCATCATTTTATAAATGAAGCTATTCTTTTGGAATTAAATTCTGATTTTCTTTTGATCAATGCGGCCAGAGGATCTCTAGTTAATACTAATGACCTCTTAAAAGTATTAGCCCTTAGACCCAAGGCCTTTGCTGTATTAGATGTTTTCGAAAAAGAGCCTGCCGATTTTACTGAACTATTAAAAGTAACAACCAATTTAGCACTCAGCTCCCACGTCGCCGGCGTATATAAAAATATCGATAGTGCGACAGCACTTTTTGAAGCACAAACTATTTTAGACTTCATCAAACTGGATCAAATAACGTTTGAAAAAAAATATCAATCGATGATTTTACAAAACAAGCTACGTCCTAATAATTTTTTAATTTAAATCTCTAGGAAATATAATATGTCTACGATTCCTTCACGCCATGAATTTATCTCTAAACTAAAGCATTATCTGACTCCCCCGGGAGAAGGTGTTTTTACTGTCCATACGGCCAGTGATAAAAGAATCCATTTGCAAAATAAAATGTATGGCCCAGACGCGGTTAAAGAAAATAAGGTTAGAGAAATTTGGGAAGAGAGTTTGTCTAAAACACTTCCACTTTCCAAATGTGTTATTTTTGGAATTCCTTCGGACTGTGGTGGTGGAATTCAACGAGGAGCTAATTGGGGACCACTTTATTTAAGAGAATCCTTGATCAATGGAAGAGAAGATTTAAGGGCCTATGATGTAGGAGATGTCCGAGTTGTTCCGCAGCTCTTACACGACAAATATCTCAACGAAGAAACCATTAAAAAAGTTAGGCAGTCGCTTTATCAAAGTGAAACAATTAATTTACCTGTCTCTCCTCTTTCAATAGCCTATGACTTTGCCACCAGCTTCCATCAACAATTTCCTACTAAATCCATTTTCATGATTGGTGGAGATCACTCAGTAAGTTACCCAATGGTCAGAGCATACTTAGAGGCAAAAAAAGCTCAAGGAAAAAAAGTAGCACTCATTCATTTCGACGCCCATACCGATTTATTAGACGAACGAATGGGTATTGATATCTGTTTTGGAACATGGACTTCTCAAATTATTCCTTTTTTAGAATCCCCTTCACATTTAGTCCAAATTGGAATTCGGGCCAGTGGAAAAGAGCGAGGTCATTGGGAAAAAAAGTTTGGTCACGTCCAATACTGGGCCAGCGAAGTTTTCGCTAAAGGACCTGATAGTGTTGCTGATGAAATAGTAACTCATTTAAAAAAATTAGAAGTTGAAGAAATTTATGTAAGTTTTGATATTGATTGTTTAGATGCTAGTTATGCCGGAGCTACCGGTACTCCAGAAACTGGAGGATTGTCTCCTCATGAGCCTATGGTTATTATGCAAACACTTTTTGAAAATTTCAAAATTACCGGAAGTGATATCGTAGAAATTGCTCCGATGGTAAAACCTCCACAAATTAAGCAAATTGAACCAGAGACAACTTTACTTGTAGCAAATGCACTTTCAACTTTTTTGATTCAGGCAATGGGAATAGAAAACTAGCATGGCCATTACAGAGTTTCCCCCTATTGATTCCGCTGATGAACATGGACTTTTGGCCGTTGGTGGTGATCTTGAAATTGATTCATTATTACTGGCCTACTCCCAAGGAATTTTTCCATGGCCTATCAGTGATGAATACCCTCTTGCCTGGTTCTCCCCCGATCCTCGAGGAATTTTAGCTTTTGACAAACTTCATCTTGGAAAAAGTTTACGGAAGTTTCTTAAGAAGAATCCTTATGAAGTAAAATTTAATACAAATTTTGAGGCAGTAATTATGAACTGCGCACAAGT
>JAURXW010000280.1 GCA_030654205.1 Bacteriovorax sp. | reverse complement strand
ATGGCAATTTTATTGCCTCTAATTTTTCTCATTTCACTGGCAGGCATATCCACAAGACTCTTATTATTAAAAAGAATTTGTCCACTTGCAATTTGGCCTGGTGGATTTGGAATTAATGCCATAATGGCCAAAGCTGTTACTGATTTTCCAGACCCAGACTCCCCAACTATTCCAACTGTTTTTCCTTTGAAAACATCAAAGTTAACACCGTTGACGGCTTTCACTATCCCGCGGTCAGTTTTGAATTCAACAACAAGATCTTTTACCTCTAAAATTTTCTCAGACTTCATTTATTTTCCTTTCAATTTTGGATCAAGAGCATCGCGAAGTGCATCTCCCAAAACATTAAATGCTAATACAATAAAAAACATCGCAAAAGTTGCAGCTGCTAATTGCCACCATACTCCGCGAGAAAGTTCTAACTTTGAATCATCAATCATTGTTCCCCAGCTCGGTCGTCCTTGGACTCCCAGACCTAAGTAAGAAAGAATTACTTCTGATTTTATCGCCATTTCAAAAGTAAGCGAGAAATTAATGATAATAACGTGAGTGATATTTGGTAAAATATGCTTGAACAATTTTCTAAAGCTTCCAGCACCCAAGGCACTTGCCGCTTGTGAGTACTCACGGTCTTTATGTCTCATCACTTCACCGCGAAGAATTCGACATAAACCAACCCAGCTTGTAATCCCTAGAGAAATAAAAACCGTTGAGGTCCCTTTTCCCATAATAAAAGCAATGGCCACTAAAAGCATAATTCCTGGAATTGCTGAAATGGTAGTATAAAACCAAACGATTAATTCATCGATGATTCCCCCAAAATAACCAGCAATCATTCCCAGAATCGTTCCAATGACTATAGTAATTGCAGAAGTTGCCAGACCTATTGCGATTGCAGTTTCTGCACCTTTAATCATTTTTAGAAATACACTTCTTCCGAAAATGTCAGTTCCAAAAATATATTCAGCACTAGGTGGTGAATAAGAAGGACCTATTTCTTTTCCCCAGTCTCCTGCGATTACCCCCATAAAGGTAAGCAAAGCTAAAGTGAAGTAAAAAACTACGATGATTAAAGCGATACAAGAAAGTCGGTTACCGATTATAGTAGACCAAGCATGTCGCCAAAGAGATTTAGATTGATTCGTTACTGTGTTTGTAACTGCTGTTGCCGCCATATTATTTATTTCCTTACTTCAATCTCATTCGAGGATCGACTACCGTGTACAGAACATCAGTAATAATTCCAAATATAATAAAACCTAATGCACTTAATATAGTCATGGCCTTAATTACTGGAAAATCACTAGTGTTGATGGCCTTTAAAACCATTCCACCTAAGCCTGGAATACTGAAAAAAGATTCAGCCAATAATAAACCAAGTAACAAAAATGGTATTTGGATAATAACGTAAGTTAAAATTGGTATCATGGCATTCTTCAATACATGTTTAAACATAACACTGAGCTCGCTAACGCCTTTGGCCCGTGCGGTTCGAACGTAGTCTTGATAAACTTCGTCTAAAATAATGGCACGGTAAAAACGAGTGTCTGGTCCAATCGATATCATAACGTATAAAAGTATTGGTAAAATTACATAAGGAATAAATCCTGGAATTGAAGGGTCAAAACCTGAAATTTCAAACCAACCCAATTTATAAGCAAAGAACCATTGCCCAAAAAGAATATAAGCTAGACTTGGGATACTCATCATCGCAATTGAAACTATCAGTACTATTTTATCAATGAGTTTTCCTCGATAAAAAGCGACCAGTAGAGCAATTGAGATTGCCGAAAAATTAACCAACATAAAAAGTGGTAAAGTAATACTTAATGAAGGGATGGCCCCGGCCTTAAACATTTCCCAAATCTGCTGCTTTGATGACCAAGAATAACCAAAATCAAAAGTAAACGCTGACTTTACAATATCTAGATATTGAATCAAAAAAGGTCGATCCATTCCTAATTCATGATGAAGATCTGCAATTTGCTGAAGGGTTGCATGTCGTCCCAAAAGTAAAAAAGCAGGATCTGGAGCAACCACATTAAAGATGACAAAAACGATTAAACAGACTCCCAGTAATACTGGGATTACATAGAGGAGTCTGCGCAAAATATATGAGTATAAATTCATTTAAGCTTCACCTAATTAAAACTTCTTAAGTAACTCTGCTTTTTTAGCAGTATCAAGATTTAAATATTGAACGTAATCAAGATTAAGATCGCTGTAGTGATAATTTCTTAACCATCCTTGAGTCAATGAATACGATTGACGGTGATTATTAAACATAACAACTACATCCTCTGCCAAAAACTTATTAAGTTTTTCGTAACGAGCAGTTCTTTCTGGAGAATCTTGCATAGCTACAGCAGCTTCAAAATCTTTATTGAATTGTGGATTGTTATAGTTGGAACTATTCGCTCCTGGAGAAGCATTCGGTCCATACAATAATTGTAAAAAGTTTTCAGCATCTGGATAATCTGCTCCCCAGGCTGCACCAAACATTTGCAATGATCTCTTTTTTTGCTTAGCTAAGAATTCTGGCCATGGAGAAGCTTGAACTTTAATTTTAATTCCAATTTGCTCCATTTGCTTTTGAAAAAATTCGGCCATCTGGCGAGAAGTTGTTGAATCAGCAATATCGTAAGTGATTTCAGGTAACCCTTTTCCGTCTGGGTAACCGGCTTCAGCGAGCATTTTTTTTGCTCCCTCTAAATTAGGACCTTTAAATGGATTTATATATCCTTTAATATTCCCAGCAATCCCTGGCGGAATTACACTTTGAGCAGGAAAAGCAGTATTGTTATAAAATAATTCATTACTTTTTGCTTCATCAAAGGCCATGTACATTGCTTTTCTCAATTTTGTATTTTGAAAAAGCTTATTGTCATAGTTAAAAGCTGTATACGTAAGATCGAGCATAGGAGTGATACTTAAAGCTAATCCTTTATTAATAAGCTCTGGAGATAATTTATTATCTTTAACGGCAGTTGCAAAATTGTCTTTAGGGATTGAATAAGTATCAATCTCACCCTTATTCAATTTTAACCAAGCTGGTTGTGATTCAATCATAACGTTAACGATGATTTTATCAACAAGTGGCAGTCTCTTTCCAGCATCTGCTAGTAAATGTTTCAACTCAGGCGAAGAATCTGAAGGATAAAATTTTTCTCTGAAAGTTGGATTTTTTGTATAAATAATTCTTTTACCTTGATCGAATTTCGGTAAAACATAAGGTCCTGTTCCAACTGGGTGGTTAATAAATTCTTTGCCATATTTATCAACTGCTTCTTTGGCAACAACATATGTGTAAGGCATTGCCAGGCCATATAAAAATTGAGGGAAAACTTTTTTCAATTTAAATTGAATTGTATATTTATCAGTTGCTTTAACGCCTTCAACTTCTTCATCGTAATTTGCAGCTGGAAGTTTTGCGTTTTTATCACGCCACTCATTTAAGCCTTTAAGTTTTCCATCGAGTACCCACCAACCTTCAGCTTGATTTTTCGAATCAGCTAAGCGCTTAATTGAATAAACAAAGTCACTTGCTAAAACTTCACGACCTTTTCCTTCAGGAAATGCTATGTCATCTTGAAATTTTATCCCTGGACGAATTTTAAAAGTATAAGTCAAACCATCTTTAGATGCTTCAGGCATGGCCTCGGCAAGATTAGGTTGAAGTTCATAAGGAACTTTGAGCCAATGATAATTTAACAAACCTTCATAAATTTTTGAAATTTCTCTACCAGAGTAAAGATCATTGGCCATAATTGGATCATAACCTTTAATTTCAGTGATACTTACAAGATTTAGCACTCTTTCGTTTGTGTCTTGCTTTTTTGTACAACTAGCAAAAATTAACAAGGTTGTGCTCATTACAGTCAATAAGATGTTTCGCATTTTCATTTAAAAATCCTTTATGTGCAAAATAGAATTGTCGGACTTTTATATATATCTAGGATGTTGTGCATTTGTCATTTTTTTAGGCTAATTTTTTTTAACGCAACGTTTTCTTACTTTTCACATGCCTGTGGAACTAAAAAGAGTGTCATTATGGGATTGGTTGTTGAAGTAGACTTTAAAAATATCTTTAAAACGGTGCGTTCAAAATATTTTTCATTTTCTGAAAAATTGTCTACTTGGAAATTATAGTGGGGCGTCACCCGACCTAAAGTGAAATGCTCATTTTCAAAATTTGTTGAAAAATTTGGAGGGTAAACACCCATCGCCTTATAATGAATAAAGTCGGAGGCAAAAACAAAAAATTCCTCAATAGTCTTGATTATTTGATCGCGGTCAGTGCGCTCCCCAACTTGCTCTTGCAGGACTTCGACTAACTGGGAATGACTTATTTGCTTTGAAACTTCTTTGGGATTTAAACTAAGGTCTACTTTAGTTTCACCAATTATGGGAAAATCAAGGCCCAGTTCGAAAAGATTTTTTCGTAAATTAATTTGGGATTCATATGCAAAAGTATATTTTGAACCAACTAACTCAATTCTTCCTTTACCAGAACCTTCAAAACAAATTTTATTAAATTTGGACATCAAATAGGCAGGACTCTGTTTATTTAGACCGACCTTAGTACCAATGCTTGTACAAGAACAAACAAATAAAAGGAGACCAATTATTTTGATTCTGAAGCTGGAAGACGGATTCGTTCTACATCGTTTAATATTTTTAATACGTCCTCTTTATCTGCTTGCACATGGGCCTGTTTGAGCGCTTCAGTTAAAAACTCTTTGGCCTTATCAAAATAATTGAGGCGCTGATAAATCATCCCTAGATGTTTAGTGATAATAACATCGCTTTTTACTAACTCAAATGCTTTCTTTGCTTCGGCCAAAGCTTCTTGAAATTTTCCGGTTTGAAAATAATACCACGCCAAAGAATCTCTAATGTATCCATCCTCTGGTTTTAACTTTACTGCTTTAGAAATATAATTAAATGCGATATCTAAGCGTTCATTTTTTTCTAAATACGAATATCCTAAAAAATTCAGTGCATGAGCATTATTGGGATCTTTATCTATTATAACCTGAACCAATTTTCTCGCTTCTAAATATTGCCCATCTTTTTCCATAATTGAAGCCAGATAGTAACTATGGGATTCAGTGAAATTTTTGTGGTTTTGTACTTCCGTCATGACCCCAATTGCATTTTTGTATTGAAAAGTGTCTTCAAAGAAACTCGCTTGTAACATTTTAAATTCTACAATTGTTTCATCGTGATCCTTAATTCTCTCAGTTGTAAAACTCATGAATTTATTTTGAGCATCGCCACTTTTTATCCCTTGAACGTACTCTTCTCGGGCCATGCTACCAAGCATTTGTCCAACTTGAACACCGGCATCTCCAAACAGTGCAGAACTCGAAGGAATCCGCTTGAAAAATTCAATTGCTTCTTGATAGTGATTAGTTTGCTGATTAAGAGCTCCAAGATAATAAATAACTTTATCCGAGTCCGGCACAACGGTTAGAACTTCTTTAAAAAGATTTGTTGCCTCTTCATAGCGTCCATTATCTGAGTACAATAATCCCAAGCGAACTTTTAAATTTAAATCGGAATTATCAATAGAGCTCAGCGTTTCAGCGTAGGGAATAACAGCTTTATTTTCATCCATAGAAAAAAGCACAGTTACAAGACGTGACAATACAGGAACGCTCGTACTATTTCCATCAGCGGCCAAAAAGGCTTTATAAGATTTAACAGCAGATTTTAAATCCTCTTTTTCTTCATAAAAGGCACCCAAGGCTAAAGCAGCTTGAGCATATGTGTGATCCATTTTTAATGATTTTTCAAAAAACTTTTTGGCTTCAGATTTATGGCCGCGCTCATACTCAATTTTACCTCTGTAAAAAGAGTAAACAGGATCGTCCTTGCTCTTTTTTTCACACTTGCCTAACAGGGCGTGTGCTTCATTATATTTTTTTTCACCGGAGTAAGATTTCGCTAAAAATAAACAGGCTTCTTCTGCGTCAGCTGTCGTGTTGATAATTTGCTGGTAAGTCACTCGCGCCAACTCAGGCTTTTCAAGGGCCGCATAAACTCCTGCCAAAATTAAACCAATCGAATCATCTTTAATACGGGATTCATCAAAAACACTTTTTAAAATTTTTTCCGCTTCCTTTAACTCACCAATGCGAATTAGTTCAATCGAAAGCTTCTTCTTCAAATAATTATCTTGGGGTTGTAACTCAACTACATATCTAAAAATTTGACTTGCAGTTTGATAGTCACCGCGAATTGATGCGTCGTTGCCTTTAATAAACAGATCTGTGGCCAAAAACTCTGAGGCCCGACCGCCAATATTTTTGGCATTGGCCACCATGTCTTTTAAAATATCGCTTTTAAAACCAAGCTCGGCTGCCGGATCGGCCGCTTTTTGGATCTCAAGCGTATGATGTTCGTAAGGAAGCTGCGAACAAGCAGTCACTGAAAAAATTGTTGCGAATACAGATATCTTTAATAAACGCATAGGCCATCCAAGGCAAAAGAGAATTATCTCTCTTCTTGATTCTTTTTCGAACTTCCCTCGAAAAGCTTTAACTGATTATTGAAAATTTATATGATCTGGGCTTTTTTACGCTCTGTTCCTAATAGTTGATTTAATTGCATTATTAAAATATTTTAACGAATCACCAAAAATTGTTTTGAAAAATGTTTGACAGCATCAATTTAAAATTGTTATTTCATGGCGTGCATCGCCTGAGAGTTGCAACAAAAGTTTAAACAAGCCGCGTAAGCCATTGTTTTAAAAGGATTTCGACGCAGTTTTTTAATGATTTCCAAAGATTGACGGGATTCATCAAATACTGAAGTGAAAAAAATACGCAAGCAGGCCATCTGGCAGAAAAATGTGATAAAAAAATTACGGCATTTTGCCGCAAAAGCAAAATTCAGAGAGCTAAACAGTCTCTCTTTAAAATAGGGGAATTAAAATGAGCATGAGCGACATTCGAATCATTAAACGTTACCAAAACAGAAAACTTTATGACACTCACCAGAGCTGTTACGTGACTCTTGAAGAGATCGCGCAAATCATTCGCGAAGGTAACGAAATTCAAGTTATCGACAATAAAACTAAAAATGACATAACTTACATCACTCAAATCCAACTTTTATTTGATCAAGAGAAAAAATCAACTAGAGTTGGTGACGTAGAACTTCTTAAGCGTGTTATCCGCTCTGAAGAAGGAACTTTTACAGGTCACATTAAAGCTCTTGAAAAGAAGCTTAATGGTGAAGTCGCAGCTCCTTTCATGGCAAATGAAAATAACTCTGCTATTGAAACTACAACTACTTTAAACTAAAATTCAAAGCATTAGTCCTCGAAACCAACAAGGTTATTAATGCTTAATCAAATTTTAAAAATAGTTTTCATAACACCCGTCTTAATGGCGGGTGTTTCTTTTTCAACTCCTGCTTTTTCAGAAGACAAGCAAGTCAAACCAAATATCCATGTACTAACAAATGAAAAAAGCGCTCAAAAAGCCAGCAACAATGATCAATCAGATTCCAGCGAAAGAATACCTGGAGCAATTCACAAACATTCAATAGGCCTTGGTGTTGGTCAAACATTTCTTCGCTCAGATTTAGCGAGTCATGGAAATGATAAGATTACGCCCGATCTTTATTATACTTATTCTGCCAGTTACTCATTTGATTTTGTCGCTAATGCTCATTACTCACAACATTCATATCTAAATCGGGAATCAACCATCAGAGGACTAGCTCTGGCAATTAAAGGAAAGGGCTTTCAATTGGATGCTTTTTCACCATTTATCTTGGGCGGACTTGGATTTTATCTCCCGAGCGTCACGGATACGCAAAATGGAATTGCCGTTGAAACGCGCAAACAATTGGTCTTTGGGGTAAACGTCGGAGCAGGAGTGGAATTGCGATTAAACAGCAATACCTTGATCGGTGTCATTGCTCACTATCATGACCCCTTTGATGTTCGCCAAGATAGCGGTGCAAAGCTAGAAGGCTCTTATATGAAGCTTTTGATCCTCGCCTCTTATACATTTAACTAGTAGGTTATTGACTATGCCATCTGTGCATCACCGACTTTATATTATTACCGGTAAAGGCGGCGTTGGAAAAACAACGATTTCAATGGCGTTTACCAAATATCTTCAACAGCAAGGTATTAATGCAAAATATAACTGCTTTCATCAAACTCCAGAAATTGAATTAATTAAAAAATTAAACTTACCTACTATTCAAATAAGTATCGAAAGTAGTGCGGAAACTTATATTGGTCGAAAACTTAATTCAACAACGATAGCTTCTTGGATTATGAAGACTCACTTTTTCAAATCACTCTTTCAAATGATTCCTGGCTTAGGCCATATGATTCTTTTAGGACATTTAATTTCAGAACTTGAGGAAGATCCTAGTTTAGTAATTGTATTAGACTCTCCCGCCTCAGGCCACGCCCTTACAATGTTTGAATCAACCTCTAATTTTAAAAAAATTTTTAGCAGCGGCTTGGTTGTGAAAGATATCGATAAAATGCAGACATTTTTAAAAGGTCCAAATAATTTAAAAACTCATGTTATTACGCTGGCGACAGAACTCTCGCTCACCGAAGCGCTTGATCTGAAAAACGAGTTAGATAACAATCTTCCAGATACCGAAGCCCATTGTGATCTTGTTGTTAATAATAGTTTTCAAAAATTTTTTGAATATAACAAAGTTGACTTCAAACTACTCCCTCCTTTTTTAACTCAAAAAGTTGCTTTAGAAGAAAATATTGTTAAAAAACATTTTACACTTCCTTATATTGATCAGGATAATATTGTTAAAATTGTCACTGATTTATCTCTGTTAATGGAGGGATTAGTTTGAAAATCCCTTTAAAAAAAGTTGAAATATTTTGCGGTACAGGAGGCGTTGGTAAAACAACTATAGCAACGGCAAGAGCTCTGGCTTTGGCCCAATTGGGTAAAAAGGTCTTACTTATTACGATTGATCCGGCCAAAAGATTAAAGCAAATTTTAAATATGAAAGATAATGATGATGGAGCGATTAGCACAATTACTTTGGATCTTTTCGGATATGAAAAAGAAAAAAGTTTTGATGCGATGTTAATGTCTCCACGGGCCACGCTGCAAAGAATGGCAGCTGAAAAAAATCTGCATACTGAATTTGAATCAACAATTATTAAAACTCTTTCGCGCCCTTACGGCGGAATGAATGAAATTATGTCGATTATTGAAGTACAAATTCAACTGGAAAAAAACCAGTACGATACAATTATTCTAGACACTCCTCCTGGTAAACATTTTATTGATTTCTTGGAGTCGTCTGAAAAAATTAAAAATTTCTTTGATAAATCTTTTCTCGAAATTTTTGAGTACTTGGGAAAAAGTATTACTGGTGGCGGAAAGACGCGAAACTTTATAACAATGATCGTCTCAACAGGCGTAAAAAAATTATTAAGCTATCTAGAAGCTGTCACTGGGGCTGAATTCGTACGCGAATTTATTGATGCAGTTTTAGCACTTTATAAATGTCGAGATTCATTTTTAAATGCACTCCAGTTTCAAGAAGAATTAAAAAAAGCCAGTTATTCAAATTGGTTTTTAGTTACCTCAGTTGAACAACAAAAAATGGCAGAAGCTCAGGACTTAAAAATTCAAGCTGCACATTTTATGCACGCTGATCATTTTTTGGTTATCAATAAGTGCCTTAGTTCCTTTTTAGATGAGTGGGATCCGGGGCAAAACAAAGTTTTGAGCCAATTAAAAGCCTCAATGACTAGACGCGAACAAGATCTTCAAGACTTCGCTAGTAAAAATTTTTCAAACGTACTAAAGTTTCAAGAAATTAATCATCCTTCTCCACTTGAGCATGTTAAAGAACTAGCTCAAATGTTTTTGGTTCAATCTAAGCAATAAGGTCATCATGGAATATAAAATAAACAGTAAAGATCAACTTGATATATTTGTATGTGAAAGTTGGGATAAAATTAATGCCTATATTGCTCAAATGCAAGTTGGGCTTCCGATTCCTTTTTATTCGAGCGTTGATATTCGTGAGAGTAAAGATAAGTATGCTCCCGTCGATCATAATATGTATCCAGCAGGATTTAATAATCTATGCTCCGTCGATCTTCGAGGTGCAGTAGATTTAACTCGCGAAACTTTAAAAAAAATAAGTCCCGAAGCACGCTCGGTGGGAATTATTCCGGAATCACATACCAAAAACTTAATGTATCTCGATCATCTCTCCACTCTTTCAAAACTTACTGAGGATGCTGGTTATAAAACTTATTTTATAAGTTTTGATTCTGCACTTTTTCCTAACAATGAAAGCTTTATTGATTTGATCTCTGCTTCTGGAAGTCCAATTAAAATAATAAGAGGACAAATTCAAAATGGAATTATCTTTGCCTTAAATGACAAAATAGATGTGGCCATTAATAATAATGATCAATCAAATCCTTGGCCAATTGACTGGAAAGAAATTTCAACTCCAATTTCTCCGACACCATTGATTGGATGGTTTAGACGCCAAAAAAATACTCACTTTTCTTATTATAAAAAAGTTGCAGATGATTTCGCCGGTCATTTTGGAATAAATCCCG
>JAURXW010000277.1 GCA_030654205.1 Bacteriovorax sp. | reverse complement strand
ATTAGTTACTGGTCTAATTGCCAAATCTTCAAAAATTAGTAACAAAGAAGAATTTGAAAAAATGGTTGCTGGAATTAAAGCTTCCAAAGAAGAAGTGCAAGTGGCCGAAATGAAATATAAGGAAAGCTGTAAAGAAAAAGTGGTTGTTAAAGAAGATAAGAAGATCGAAAAGAAAGCAGAAAAGAAAGAAGAAAAGAAAGAAGAAGTTAAAAAAGAAGAAATCAAACCCGTAGTCATTGAAGAAAAGAAAGCTGAACCAAAGCCCGCCGTAGTTGAAGAAAAGAAAGAAGAAAAAAAAGAAGATAAGAAATAGGTCACACGATGAATATGGCGCCCAATCTGTCCCTGAGCACCATCTTTTGAATTTAAAAAACCTCTAAGAAATTAGAGGTTTTTCTTGTCTTTAATAAAGTAATTAAATTTTAGGATTGCTAAATTTAGCATTTGATTCAAAGTAATGTCATATGGCGTAATATCATCTTAGAATCTTTTTCCAAATGAATCTTTCCTTCACCAGTGACATATTTTCCCTCATCAGTTGCTTTAATAAGATGAGTAGAGATAAGAAATTCTAAAATTTCAGCAACTTTATTTTCGGAAGCCCTAATTCTTGGGCCATTGCCGCTTTTGTTTGCAATGAGTGGAATACCACTCATTACTGAATATGTCTCAGGAAGACTCTATTCAACAATAAGCTCTATTACTCAGTGAATAATAACAAATCCTGATACTGTTGCTTCCAATAAAATTTTTGAATTAAAAAACTTTAAACTTGTATTGTATCTCTTGGATTGAAACGCACTGAATTCACGACAGTTCCGAGAAAAATCCCAGATTGACATTTTGTACGATATATTGTACAAATCAACATGGAGGTCATTATGGGATTACCAAAAATAAAAACATCTTCAGAGTTTCGAGAAAATCTTTCTGAAACGATCAGCGAAGTTAATAGTGGTGTCGATCACATAATTTCTCACAAATCAGGAAACGTGGTTTTAATTTCTGAAGCCAATTACGCTAAAATGTTAAGAGAGCTTGAGGATTTAAAACAGATTTCAACTGGAATTTTTGAAATTGATTCAGGCAAAGGAATATCCCACTCCGCAGCTAAGCTAAAGTTGCAATCATTTAAAAAGAAGTGGTCTTAATTCGTGAGGATTATTTGGTCGCCTAATTCATTAAAGCAATTAGAAAATATCGGTGATTACATAGCTATTGATTCTCCCGGAAGTACACGCATGTTTATTGATAAACTTATCGTGTCGGTAGAACGTTTAAAACAATTCCCGCTTTCTGGATCAAACGTTCCAGAGTCTCCCAATTTGAAACAAGTCTTAGTTCAAGGCCATAGGATTATTTATAGGCCACGAGATTTAACAATTGAGATAATCGCGGTGCTTTGCCCTTTTCAGCTCTAAATCACTGATCATCGAATCAAATATTGATCTTAATCGCGAAAGAAAATAAAACGGTCTCAATTTTTTTGAGGCCGCTTTGTTTGAATATACATTTCGAATCAGGCTTTGATATTTTTCTTAGTATTTCCAAACGACGACTTATAAAATGCCCAAGATTTTATTTCTTACGAGATGGAAACAGGTAAGCAGCCTGACCACCATCAATCCATCCATTCCAACCTGTTTTTTCTCTACAAAGTTTAACAGAAATGACGACGGCTCCATTTTGAACTTTATCTGAAAGATCATTTTTAAGATCCTCATTGCACTTGTCCATCATGAATTTTGAGGTTTCTCCGTTTTTTCCAAAACTATTACCCTGATAATAATTATCACTGCGATAAAGATATTTTTCGACAAGGACAGGATTTGATATCTGAATCCGGGCTTCGCCTTCTGAATTCCAAAACTGTCCGCAAGCCACTTGGTATTTAGTGCTTACCCCATACTCTTGAAACGTCTTTGACATACGTTGATAGACACTCCGACATTCAGAGGCTGTTTTGAGGCCATGAATTTGAAATGTGGTTGAGTCGAACCAATATATTTTTTCAGCCTCGCACCCAGTTAATAACAAAGTGAACACGGCTGTAATAATCAGTGAAAACGAGTTCTTAAAATTCATCTTTTATCTCCTGCGATAGACATTGTCCCTAAAGTAGTGCGTTTATATGCCTCTACAATTCAGAGCGTATGTTTGAATATCTATATTATTGACTGGAATTTTGATGGCCTCATAGGGGCCATGTATTTCTTTCAAGTGGGTTGTCTAAAGTCTGTACGGTTTTTCGAAAACACTCCTAAAATTTGTAATTTTGAGTAATACTTAATAAACACCCAAAAGTAGCTGAAACCTTTGCTTTTCGAAACATTATAAACGTTAAATGATTAAGGCCATTCTGCCTTTACCTAGGAAACCATATCCCTTGTGCTTTACTTTATTTCAAATAACCACGTTTCATCTGATCTAATTCAATGGCATCAAAAAGTGCTTGAAAATTTCCTTCGCCAAATCCCCAGTGATTTTTTCGTTGAATGGTTTCAAAAAAGAGAGGACCTACGTAGGCTTCTGTAAAATTTTGCAGTAAATATCCTTCAGGATCTCCATCTACTAAGAGTTGTCTTTTTTCCAATACTGCTAAATCTTCAGTTACACTAAAAGAGCGCTTTGGAATATTTTCATAATATGTTGAAGGGATATTTAAAAAATTAATTCCTCTTTCTTGTAAATCTCCAACCGTGCTGATGATATCTGCGGTCATCAAGGCAATATGCTGAACTCCGGGGCCTTTGTGTAAATCTAAAAATTCTTGAATTTGAGATTTCGAATTATTTTCTGCGGGCTCATTAATTGGGATGATTACTGAGCCGTTAGCGAGCTGAACAACTTCGGATTCAAGTCCCGTTTTTTGGCCTTTGATATCAAAGTAGCGCGTAACTTCCATACCAAAAATTTGTTTGTAAAAATTAACCCATCGGCGCATTTCACCTTTGGCAACATTATTGGTTAAATGATCAATTCGTGAAAATCTTTGGGCCAATGGACGAGCATTTGGATCAGTTTCAAGTTTTTTAAAATTTGGGCGAAAATAGGCCTTAGGTCGCTCCACAAATTCATTGAGGACATCGCCAAAACCTTGGATACTACCAAATTTATAAAGACCGTGTTCGCTCTCAATAGAGGTGAGTGGCTCTTTTAATTCGGCCCCTCTTAGAATGGCTTCATTGATTGCATGTTCGGCGTTTTCAACTAGAAAAGATATTTTCGATACGCCTTCTCCGTGAGCTTTAAAATATTTTACTGAAGGATGATTTTGATCGGGGTGAGCAATAACAACAAAACGCACTTGCCCTTGGGAATAAACTTCGGCGTTACTCGCTGACTCGCTATAAGATTTTTCAAAACCAAATTTGTAGAGAGTTTTGATGGTAGGAGTGGCCAGTGAGTCCGTACAAAATTCCAAATGGTCAATGGCCAAAATTCCCAATGGGTTAGTTGCATTAATATTTGACACAAGTTACCTTCCTTGTTTGCGAGTTTCAGATGAAAATAATAACTAAATTTAAACATTCTTAAATACTAGTGAGCAATAAAATAATGACTGAAATACTTAATGGCAATGAACTGATTATTCAAGGTGCTCTAGAGGCCGGATTTCACTTATACACAGGGTATCCGGGTTCTCCGCTGGCCGATTATTTTAATATTCTTTATGAAAAAAAGGACGAGTTTCATAAGAAAGGTCTGCGCGTTGTTATTGCCAATAGTGAAGCCAATGCAGCAGCGATGGCCAGTGGAGCAAAACAGGCGCATAAAAATACTCTGGTCGCCATGAAATCCATGGGGCTGCATGTGGCCGCTGATGCACTTTCTGTTGGAAATTTTTCGAATCCTGGAACTGGTGGCGTGGTAATTGTTGTTGGAGATGATCCCTGGTCGATTTCCACTTCGAGCCCTGCGGATTCGCGCTATCTGTTTAAACACCTTCATATTCCATTTTTAGACCCATCAACCGCTCTTGAGCTAAAAGATTGGATGAAAGTAGCATTGGAAATATCTTTAAAAACTTCTGTTTATCAAGGACTCTTGCTGACGACTTTTATGGCCGAAGGTGGGGGAAGAGTTGAGATTGGAATTGAGAAAAAAATTAATGCTGACTTAATTGAATTAGATCCGGCCACTTTTGATCTTACAAAGAATGTTATGGTTCCACCAAATTCATTGCGGGCCGATGTGGCAATGATTAATGAGCGTTTCCCAAAAGTCTACGAAGTATTAAAAGAATATAATCTTGATAAAATTTTTGGGAATACAGATTCCAAAATTGGTTTCATCACTAGCGGAGCGGTTTTTGAAATACTAAAACATGTGCTTGATGACAATCATGCTCTCGAGCGATTCTCACTTTATAAAGTTGCAGCTCCTTATCCTTTAGTCTCTGATTTATTGCTGCCTTATTTAGAAAAATTAGACACCCTCGTTGTTGTTGAAGAAAAAAGAGGTTTTCTTGAAACCGAAATTTATGAATTATGCGCTCGCCATAATTTAAAATTAAAAATTTTTGGAAAAAAAATTGGAGAAGCCGAAGGCTTTCCAATTCATGGTGGACTCAATTATGAAATCGTTGTGGATAAGCTTTCACTGGTAATGAATACTTTGGGGCTAGAGGCTTGCCATTCTTCCCCCAAGGGACTGGTGCTTGACGAAGTTCTTCCAAGACGTTTGCCAACCTTTTGCCCGGGATGTCCTCATAGAGAAACTCTTTCACTGCTAAAAGATTTACGTGGTCATTTAAAAAAGCAAAACATAAATCTTATAAGTCATGGTGATGTTGGTTGTTATTCTTTATCCTTTCTTGAGCCGTTTAAAGAAATGCATAACCTCTCGGCGATGGGACAAGGTGGTGCTCTCGGAGCTGGTGTCGATTTATTTACAACGAACCCATCAGTGGTTTTGATGGGAGATTCAACTTTTTTTCATTCAGGTATTACAGATATTTCAAATTCTGTTCAGATGAATCACGATATAACCTATATTATTTTAGATAATGATAATACGGCAATGACTGGGCATCAGTTTACTCCACGCTCAGGCCAGTCTGTTGAAGGATATACAAGACCGGCCCAAGATATGCTTAATCTGGTTAAGGCCCTTGGAGTGAATGAAGCGATCGAAGTCAACCCAAGTGATCGCTATTTTTATCAAAATTTATTGCGAGAAATAATTTCCAAAAAAGGAACCAAAATTATTATTTCCAATAAAGAATGTGGGCTAACTTTTCATGGAAAGAAAAAATCTCTTGAAAGAAAAATATTCGCCCAAAATCAAACATTAAAAGTTCAACCATTTTATCAAATTAATACTGATGCTTGTGAAGATTGTAGGGCCTGCGTGGAACTGACGGGCTGTCCTGGTCTGTCTCAAACCTTTGATGCTTACGGCACAAAACTTACGATTGACCCTCAGATATGTGTGGCAGATTCTTATTGTACAAAAATAAAAGTATGTCCGAGTTTTGAATTGGTTGAAGTTTTAGAATATCACCCTTCAAAATATAAACAGGTTGCTATTTCTGAGTCTCGGCATTTTGATTTACCCAACCCAGTTGTTAAAAAAACTTTAAATGATATTGCAGGCGGTGTTGATTTTCGAGTAGTGGTAACCGGTGTTGGTGGCTCTGGGGTCACAACTATTTCACGTGT
>JAURXW010000272.1 GCA_030654205.1 Bacteriovorax sp. | reverse complement strand
AACAGTAATTCATTCCAAAATTTAACTATTGGAATTATAAATCCGTAAGAATTATATTTACTATTATTACTCTAAATTCTTTTGCTCTATTGTAAAACTATTGCTTAAGTCCTTACTTATGGGCTTTTCCTAAGCAAGCTGTTCCTGAGCAATCATATCCAAAAGGCCGGCGTGCTGGGGTATCTAAATTATATTAATTTTAATCTTTTTTTAATATGTCGTTACAATGAAATTACGCTGAATAATAAAAAATAAATCTAAAATTGAAACCTGATATTAAATTTTTTTTATCAAACAGAATTTTAAATTTGTCAAACATTGGTATGAATTCATTTTAATTTATTTTATTTACAAATTATAATTTGGCAACACATTTTGATCTCTGACGATAACATGCTTACTAAAGATGATTTAAAAAAAATATTCGATACCTATTACAAAGTACTTGTAGTATATGCAAACCGATTCTTGCTTTTAAGAGATGAATGCGAGGACTTGGTACAGGATATTTTTGTGGACCTATGGGAAAAAGAGTACACATTCCCTGACGAAATATCATTAAAGGTATATTTGTATAAAGCTGCCAGAAATAAATGCTTTAATTGTATTAAACATAGCAAGGTTAAAGATAAATATGCTGTGGGCAATATTCAAGTGCTGGAAGACGATAATTTATTTTTAAAACAAATTCTTGAGGAAGAAATTGTAAATCAGCTTTATATAGCCATAGAGGTGCTGCCCGAAAGAAAAAAGGAAATCATAAAGTTAAGTCTTAAGGGGCTAAAAAATAATGAGATTGCGGAAACACTTGGGATAAAATTGCAGACAGTAAAAACCTTAAAATCACAATCCTACAAAATATTAAGAGAGCAGTTTAAAGATTTAGACTCAGTTATTTTCTTCTTGTTAACATAATAAAATATCCGTTTTTACAAGTTAGAATCAATTATTTAATGATTTATTAAAAAAAAAGTAACTTTTAGTAGTACCTTTTCAAACATTTGTTGTTCTATATATAAATACCCTAATATAATGCATGATATATTCAACATATCGAAACTTATAATCAAAAAGAAATTAAAGATTTTAACCGATTCTGAAAAGTCGCGTTTAAAACAATTTAATAAGGATTATCCATTTTTAAAAGACCTCAATTTTGAAAGTTTGGTTGATAAAATTTCAGAATATACTGCAATTAATAATGATGTAGCCTGGGAAGCCATTTTAGGAAAATCAAATAAAGAGAAATTGAAAGCTGGAATACCGTTTTTCAAGGAGTCATGGTTTAAGTATGTTGCAGCTGCATCAATAGTGCTTCTTTTTTCTGTTTCCTATTTGGTCATGAATAAAGATACCCAGGAAAACAGGGCGGTTATTCTCGAACCGGTGATAGAAAAAGGAACTGATAAAGCAACCTTAACATTGGAAGATGGCTCAACTGTCATTTTGGAAAAAGGATCAACCTATCAGGCTAAAAATGCAAACAGTAACGGTGAGCAAATTATATACCAACCGACAACCGACAACCGACAACTGACAACCAACACACTGACCATACCAAGAGGCGGACAGTTTTTTGCAATGTTATCCGATGGCACCAAAGTTTGGCTAAATTCCGAATCCCAATTAAAATATCCGGTTACCTTTATTAATGGAAAAACACGACAAGTTGAATTGGTTTATGGTGAAGCTTATTTTGAGGTATCACCAAGCACGGAACATAAAGGTTCAACATTTAAGGTGTTAACTCAAGCCCAGGAAATTGAAGTATTGGGTACGGAGTTCAATATTAAAGCCTATAAAGATGAACCAAATATTTACACCACCTTAGTGGAAGGCAAAGTTTCCTTAAGTACCGCAAGCATGAAACAATTGTTGGCACCCAATCAGCAATCAAATTTTGACCTGGCAAGTAAAAGGGTCACAATTTATACAGTGGATGTTTATAGTGAAATCTCGTGGAAAAATGGATTATTTAGCTTTAAAAGCATGCCGCTAGAAGATATTATGAAAGTATTGTCAAGATGGTATGATGTTGAGGTTGTATTCGCTGATCCAAATGTAGAGAAAGTGAAATTTAATGGTGTGTTAAGTAAAAATCAACATTTAGAAGAAATATTAACAACTATCCAGAACACTAATTTTATTAACGCCTATGAAATAAAAAACAAAAAAATCACGATCAAATAAAAAGAAAGGGAACAAAGTCACCACGTCTCAAAGCAATGCACTTTATCCCCTTTTAGAGTATTAATTAATTAAAATGTTTAACTAACTAACACGCAAATTTATGAAAATTAAATTTACTAACAAGCTTTTTTCACATAAGAGCGCGATCTTACAGTTTATCATGAAAACGTTTATTTTCTTGTTTTGTACGACTATGTTTAGTTTTTCTTCGAGTGATATATTCTCTCAGAATGCTAAAATTGTCATTGATTCAGATAGAACGGCATCGGTCGACGAAGTTTTTGACTTAATAAGACAACAAACAAATTACACCTTTCTCTATCAGGAAGATTTATTTAGAAATGTTCCTAAAGTAGCACTTAAAAAGGGAATTATTCAGGCAAATAAATTGTTGGAGCAAAGCTTATCAATTAACAATTTCAACTTTTCTCTTACTGAAAACAATACCATTGTAATTAAAGCAAAACTTGCCATTAACGATAACCGGCAGCAATTTCATGTTTCAGGAATTGTAACTGACCTGGCAGGATTACCAATTCCCGGTGTCACAGTATTAATTAAAGGAACCAACAAGGGAGTTGTCACCAATTTTGATGGTCAATATACCATAACGGTCCCAAATGCTGAAACGATATTGGTTTTTTCATCTCAGGGCTCTGCGACGCAAGAAGTCGTGGTCGGTAATCGAACAATCATTAATGTTTCATTAAAAGAATTTCTTAATAAATTAGAGGAAGTAACCATCAATGCAGGGTATTATAAAACCTCTAAAAAAACAGCAACAGGGAGTATTTCTAAAGTTGAGGCAACTGCCATAGGCTCACAACCGGTTTCGAATCCAATTGCAGCTTTGCAAGGACGGATGACAGGTGTGGAAATAACCCAATCAAGTGCATATGCAGGGGGTGGTTTCAAGGTCCGTATTCGTGGCCAAAATAGTAT
>JAURXW010000271.1 GCA_030654205.1 Bacteriovorax sp. | reverse complement strand
AATATCCACTAATGCTTTTAAATTTAACTGAAAAAGAAAGAATTGAACGGGCCAGTGATGCCCTTCAAAAAGTTGGATTAGAAAAATTTATTCATCATAAACCTTCACAATTAAGCGGAGGCCAGCGACAACGTGTGGCCTTTGCGCGGGCCATTGTTAAAAATCCCTCTTTGATTTTACTTGATGAACCAACTGCAAATCTAGATACAAAAACATCTGAGGAGGTGTTTGAGTTACTCGTGAAATTGCAAGAAGAATTAAAAATGACTGTAATGTTATGTAGCCATGACAACGATTTGATTGCCAGAACACACCGACAAATTTCGATTATTGATGGTCAGGTTGCCAGTGAGGTTACAAAATGAATTCAGTTAATTTGCTAAAAAAAATTAGCCCCTTAAGATTCAAAATAGCCATGAGAAGCATATCTCGTCATCACCTAAGAAGCTTACTTTCAATCAGTATGATTGCAGGTGCTATTGCTTCAATAATTCTTTTTCATGGTTTAACCGATTACTTTATTGGCGATCTAAAAGAAATTGCAGCAGAAAATCAATATGGAAATATGCAAATTGCAAAAGAAAAATATTGGTTTCCTGGCAAAGAAAATCGCAAGCAGCGATTATTTCCTTTAGAAGATTTAAATAATTTAAAAAAAATGCATCCCGAAATTTCTAAAGTTAGTGGTAGATTAAGTTTTTTTGGACTTATTAGTAATGCAGACTTATCCGTTGGTGGAAAAGTTATTGGTGTTGACCCCGAAGGGGAGCCAAATTTTACTTCCAAAATTAATATTTCTGCTGGCAAGATGTTTAGTCAAAAAGATTCGAAAGAAGGTCTTGTGGGAATTCTACTGGCCAAGCAAATGAATGTTAAGCCTGGTGATAGCATCACAGTCTTAACAAGTACCGTTGATGGTATTATGAATGCTGCGGATATAACAATTTCAGGAATATTTTCAGTTGGTATTGATGAGATTGATGCTCAAGTCATTTATCTCCCATTAGCGTTAACACAATCAATTCTTGATACCAATAATGTCGATATAGGTGTGCTTAAATTTGAAAAACTTGCTCAATCAGAATCAAGCTTAAAAAAAATAAATGAAGAACTGGCAAGTGGAAAAACTCTACTAAGAGGCCGCACTTGGCGCGATCTTGCTATTTTATATAGACAAGTAGAAAAATTTTATGATGTTCAAAATCGTTTCCTAGAAGGAATTTTATTGGCTTTAATGTTTTTAGGAATTTTAAATGCAGTCAGTATGACAGTCGTTGAGAGGACGGGAGAAATTGGAACGCTACGCTCTTTTGGAGAATCACGCTCTGATATTATTTGCCAATTTCTTTTAGAAAGTTTTCTACTTACTGTTGTGGGAGCGATAGTTGGCATCATGCTTTCTGTTGTAGTCATTCAGATATTTCATTTTTCTGGAATAATGACTGAAATGCCAGGAGCAACCGTTCCTATCGCAATCGATATTAATTTTTTACCTTCCTCTGTGCTTTACGCTAGCTCATTGGCATTCATAACTTCAATGATTGCAACTTATATCCCTGCAAAAAGAGCAGCACATATGAATATTGTAGAAGCTTTGAGAAAAAATATTTAATATTTATTTTTTAACTAGTTGTCTAAAATCTGACCATCTTGATTTAACAAGAATAAGATAAAGGATTGTGGTAAAAATACCCATTGGCAAACCAGAGCGTTCAGCAAAAAAGTGAATACAAAAAATATTAACAATAATTGGTCCCAGAAAAACAATCGCAGCATTGATATAAAATCCGCTTAATAGTAATAAACCAGAAATAAGTTCGAGGCACATTACCATCGTCATTAAATAACCCGTGGCCGCAAATCCTGTCATAATAGTTTGCATAACTGCCGGAGGGGGTGGCATTGGAATAAATCCATGACCATTAAGGGCCATCATGACGCCATTAAGACCAAATACTGTGAACATTAATCCTAGAACATAGCGCGAAGCCGTAGCAATTTGTGAAAACATAAGCCTAACCCTGTTAAAAGTGATTTTCTTTTAATTAAAACATAATAAATTGAATTATGTCTATCTCATGATTTTTTTGTTTTTGTGCCATATAAAAAATCAATTATTCTTTCAATACTTGTTTTGTAAAAATAAGGAATCAAAACAAGGAGTTTATTATGAAAGTAGAAAATAATATTGTTGGTTGGTTTGAGATTTATGTTACCGACATGGATCGAGCTAAGAAGTTTTATACGAATGTTTTTCAGCGCGAAATGATGGATCTTCCTGATAGTGGAGCAGATATGCATATGTGTATGTTTTTTTCTCCTGGAAATCAAGCGAGTGGAGCCTCAGGCGCTTTAGTGAAAAGCCAGCAAATGAAGCCAGGAGTTGGCGGGACGTTGGTTTATTTTACTTGCAATGATTGTGCGCAGGAAGGATCTAGAGTCGTAGCTCAAGGTGGAAAACTATTTAAAGAAAAAATGAGTATTGGCAAATACGGCTATATAGCAATAGCAGAAGATACAGAGGGTAATATGATCGGACTTCATTCGATAAATTAATTTTAATTTAAATGAATATAGTAATAGGCTTTTAAGAAATTTCTTTTATATAATCAAAAGATATAGGGAGATTGAATATGAAAGAATTAAAATTAATTTTAGGTGTACTAGTTGTTGCAATAGTGTCGAGTTCTTGTGCCCAAATCGAAAAAGCGACAGCAAAGTGGAAAACTCCAGAGACGCAAACTGCAACGACTACAGAAGTAGAATCGCAAAGCCCGACAAATGAGCCGGTAAAAGTAGAAACTGCTAAAAAAGCTAAAACTAAA
>JAURXW010000270.1 GCA_030654205.1 Bacteriovorax sp. | reverse complement strand
TACAGTATGGAGTGAATTTATTGAACGTTTTCCGGCCACTGTTGAATTGGGAATGGTGGGATTATTTTTTGCCATCATCATTGGAATCCCGCTGGGTATATTTGCGGCCATCAAAAGAAATAGTTTTTTTGATTATTTTTTAATGAGCACTTCACTCATTGGTTATTCAATGCCCATTTTTTGGTGGGGACTAATATTGATTCTAGTTTTTTCAGTAAAGCTGGGACTGACTCCCGTTTCTGGCCGAATTGATTTAACTTTTGATATTCCACTTTATTCAGGTCTCTATTTAATCGATACACTACAATCAGTTGTGGTAAAGGCCGAAGGCTTTAAACCATTCTGGAGTGCGCTGAAACATCTTATCTTACCTGCGACTGCTTTAGGTACAATCCCGCTGGCAGTTATTGCTCGTATGACTAGATCATCAATGTTGGAAGTTTTGGGTGAAGACTATATCAGGACGGCCCGAGCAAAAGGAATGAGCAAAACCCGTATTATTTATATCCATGCGCTTAGAAATGCTCTTGTTCCAATTGTCACAACCCTTGCTCTTTTATTTGGTTCAATTATCACTGGTGCAATATTAACAGAAACTATTTTTTCATGGCCTGGAATCGGCAAGTGGATCGTGCAAAGTATTACTTCGCGGGATTATCCTGTTATCCAAGGTGGCGTTCTCATTATTTCTTTTATCATTATTATGACCAACATAATTGTTGATGTAATTTATTATTTCTTAAACCCTAAGATGCGTTCATAATGAAAATATTTTTTAGTGATCTTTATTTTGAATTGAAAAAAAACCGTGGTGCCATGATTGGTATCATTATTATAATCTTGAGTTTATTTGTAGCATTTTTAGCTCCACTTATAGCTCCACATAATCCCACTGAAGTTTTCCCTGATGCCTTAAGACTTCCCCCTTCATTTCTCGAAGGCGGAAAAGCAGGCTTTTTCTTTGGAACAGATGATATCGGTCGTGATTTACTAAGTCGCCTTATTTACGGCTCACGCATTTCATTATCTGTTGGTTTTAGTGTGGTTGTTATTTCATTAATAACTGGAACTTTTTTAGGCGTAATCGCAGGCTTCTATGGCGGTATGGTTGATCGGGCGATCATGCGTCTGACAGATTTAATTATGTCACTGCCAAGTATTTTATTTGCAATCGTAATCGTTGCCGTTTTAGGCCCTGGAATTAGTAATGCAATTGTCGCAGTCAGTGTGGTGGCCGTTCCAAACTTCATTCGGATTATAAGAGCGCAAGTAATGGTGGAAAAAAACCGTCAGTACGTTCAGGCCGCTAAGCTTTTTGGGGCCAGTAATTTTAGAATTATGTTTGTAGAAATTTTACCCAATTGTATGGCGCCTTTAATTGTTCAGGCCAGTTTAGGTTTTAGTGATGGTATTTTAAACGTCGCGGCCTTAGGATTTTTAGGCCTTGGTGCTCAAGCTCCAATGTCTGAATGGGGCACAATGCTCTCGGATGCTAGAAGCTATATCGAGAGTTCTCCTTGGATGGTAACCCTTCCCGGAGTCTGTATTCTTTTAACAGTTTTATCTTTTAATCTTTTAGGTGATGGTTTGAGAGATGCTCTTGACCCACGCTTAAAAAAGCAGAATTAATATGAGTGATAATCTACTAGACATTAAAGACCTAAATATCTTTTTTAAATCAGATAAAAATCCTGAACCAATCCACGCAGTCAGAGACTTAAGTTTTTCATTGAAACAAGGTGAAATGCTCGGAGTCGTTGGTGAATCTGGATCGGGTAAAAGTATTACCAATCTGGCCTTGATGGGAATTCTGGGTGATAGCGCAGTTATAACTGCCAAGGAATGTAAATTTAATGGCCACGATCTTTTAAATCTTAAAGAAAAGGAATTGCAAAAAATTCGCGGTGGAGAAATAGCAATGATTTTCCAAGATCCGATGACGGCCCTAAATCCATTTCTTACCGTCGAATTCCAAATCGTGGAAACAATACTTGCCCACTTAAATATTTCTAAATCAGAGGCTAAAAATCGAGCAATCGAACTACTTGCCCAAGTTGGTATCACTTCCCCTAAAGAGCGATTAAAATCTTATCCCTTTGAGCTCTCAGGTGGTATGGCCCAAAGAGTAATGATTGCCATGGCCATTTCAACCGGGCCCAAGCTTTTAATAGCTGACGAGCCTACAACTGCTTTGGATGTCACCATTCAAAAACAAATTTTAACTTTGATTAAATCACTTCAAGAAAAAAATAATATGTCTGTGATCTTAGTTACTCATGATCTGGGTGTTGTCAGTGAATTCAGTGAGCGCGTGCAAGTTATGTATGCGGGAGAATTAGTTGAAACAGGTCTGACAAAAGACTTAATTAAAAATCCCCACCATCCTTATACCTATGGATTATTGAGCTCCAGACCTGGGGCCGTGGAAAGGGCGCCTAAATCCCCTCTTGCCTCTATAGCAGGAATTGTTCCGGCCTTTCATCAAAGACCTGTTGGTTGCCAATTCAATCCACGTTGTGAAGCCGTGCAAGCTGATTGCAAAATTGGAAATATTAAAATCGACAACGGAGTCCGCTGCCTTCATCCAATGAAGGGGGCCTTAAAATGAAAACATCAATAGACCAAATTTTAAAAGTAGACTCTCTTCATAAAACTTACGAAATCAAAAAACTTTTTAAACCAACTTTAAAATTAAATGCGCTTAGTGATATTAACTTTCATTTAGATAAAAAAGAAACCTTAGGAATCGTTGGTGAATCAGGATGTGGAAAAAGCACACTGGCCAAAGTTTTAACTAAACTTGAGGCGCGCACTCAAGGAGAGATAACTCTTCTTGGAAAAAAATACGATGAAATACTGGCAGAAGAATTCCATTCTAAAATTCAAATGGTTTTTCAAGACCCCTATCAATCATTAAATCCTAGAAAAAAAGCTTTAGATATTATCGCAGACCCATTGGTCATTAATACCAAAATAGAAGCCAATGAAAGACGTGATCTCGTCATGGCCATGATGAAAAAAGTTGGTTTGCGAGATGAATTTGCACTCAGATACCCCCATCACTTTAGTGGAGGCCAGCGCCAGCGCTTAGGAATTGCCAGAGCTCTAATGCTGCATCCAGAAGTTCTTATTTTAGATGAACCAGTATCAGCTCTTGATGTTTCAATCCAGGCCCAGGTGCTCAATTTACTTTTGGAACTTCAACTAGAATTTAATTTAGCTTATTTATTTATCTCTCACGATCTTTCGGTCATTCAACATATGTCGGATCGAATTTTGGTTATGTATTTGGGACGCGTGGTTGAGTACGGAACGAGAGATCAGATTTTTAATAATCCACTTCACCCATATACTCAAATATTATTAGAGAGTGCTCCTAAAACAAATAGAGCTAATGAGAATCAAGCAATTGTCGTCAAAGGAGAGCTTCCTTCTGCGCTTAATTTGCCTAAGGGATGTGCCTTTGAGCCACGTTGTCCATTTGCCACTGCTGCTTGTAAAGAAAGTGTGCCGCTTTTAGAAATTAAGCAAGGCCGTGAGGTTGCTTGTTTTGAAGCGCGCTAGAAATTAAAATCGTAAATGATAATCGGCCCAAAAATTAAGGGCCTTAAATTTTGCTTCCGACTTATTACCATAGAGACTCTCAAGTCGTCTGGTCAGTGTTGTGAAAGTATAAGTCGGAATTAATTTTCGCTCATGATAATTTTTATAAGTTTTTATTATTAAATCATTAGATAGAAAATTAAATTCTGGATTCAAAAAAAGCTCTACTTCAGAAAAATAATATTTAATCCCTGGGATTTTCACAACAGGTAATGTTGAATCAAAAAATGTGGCCTCTGCTCTTACGTCTCTAATATAAATTTC
>JAURXW010000268.1 GCA_030654205.1 Bacteriovorax sp. | reverse complement strand
ATCATCAAATATATTCAAAAAGGCGTAGATATTATTTTGAGGCTTAAGATTACTAAGGGTGCGGTCGACACCTCGCTGGTTTGATAATCCAACGTAAACACTAAGGATGAAAAAAGGTATTAGGAGAATATATTTAGATAGTTTTAAATTGCGATACCAAAAAATGAAGATAAAAAGTATAGGAGCAAGTAGGGCGATGCTTTTTGTCCAAAGTGAAAATAAGAGAAATACAAAAGACAAAAAGAGTGAGGTTTTTTTTCCTGATTCTGTGAAATCGAGCAAGCTCAGCAAAGATCCCATGAAAAAACTAAAAGCTGTAAGGGTTAAAAGCTGAAAAACCCAACTAACTGCTTCAACTTGCATTGGATGAACCAGAAAGATCAATGAAATTATAAACGCGAGATTGAAGTTCAACTTTTTTAAAAATCGATAAACGAGATATCCATTTAAAGAATGAATAATAATATTAATAATTTTGTAGAAAATAATTGATTGGGTAGGGAAGTTTTTTATGAGTAACCAGAAAAAGCTATATCCTAATGGCCAGGATTTATAGAACTCGGATTTAAAATTCCAAAAAGAAAACCAGTCTGGAGCTTGGATTAAACCGGGATTTAAAAAAACAAATCTTTCATCATCCCAAAAATAATTTAAATTTAGGAAAGAAGGTGAGAAAACAATTAAAGAAATAATGATAAACGATAAAAAAATAAGAATTTCTTTTTGATACGATTTAAGATTTAAAAAAGCTAACTTCAACATTTGAAAACTCAATTGGTTTTTGTAACCTTTGATAAATGTTTATTAAGATCAGGATTTAATCCTAAACTTCTTGATAGTTCTTCGGCCATTAAATAAAATGATTGAATCGCGGTCACTATATCCAATTCTTCTGCATGTGTTGTTTGGATTTCAAGATCCTTTTCTCTTACAAAAGGAGGTGCCGCTAAAATAACATTAGCACCACGAGCTTTCATGTCGGCGGCAAGATCTAACATACTTAAAAGGGCCGGTCCACGATTGGCAAAAATTAAAATAGGATAACCTTCCTCAATTAAAGCTTGCGGGCCATGCTTGATTTCGGCAGCACTAAAGGCTTCTGCTTGAATAGAACAAGTTTCTTTTAGTTTTAAAGCAGCTTCAAGTGCCAGGGCCAATCCATAACCACGACCTACAATCATAATTCTTTTGGCCTCTTTTAATGTGTTGATTGGTGAGGTCCAATCAAGTTTTTGGGCCTTAAGTAAATCATCTGGAAGGTGATGGAGACCTCTGGTGAGTTCAAGGTCGTTTTTCCAGGTTGCAATTAATCCAGCACTGGCCGTTAAAGAAGCAATAAAACTTTTTGTAGCGGCAACAGCTTTTTCGGGACCAGCATGCAGCGGAATAGTCCATTCTGCACTTTTTGCCAATGGAGAATTGAGGTCATTTACTAATGCAAAAGTTGGAGCATTATGAGATTTCATATATTCAATTGGTTTTATAATATCTGGGCTTTGACCAGATTGAGAGATGGCGACACCAATAGATTTACTTACATTAAGTTCTGTTTGATAAAGTGTTAAGGCCGACATCGATAATGATGTTGTTAATTTTCCCATTTTTGCTGTCACGAGATAATTTAAATATTGAGCAGCATGGTCAGAGCTTCCTCGAGCAATACTAACAACAGAATAAGGATTCTTTTGATTTAAATATTGAGCGACCTCATCAAGAATTTGTTGATTTTCACTAAATTGTTCTTCGACGACTCTTGGGGCTTCAAGGGCCTCAGAACGCATGAGAGTTGTCATAGAATTTCCCCTTCGATATAAATTTCTTTGAGCGTAAGATCATCATTTAAAACTAATAAGTCCGAAAAGTTTTGTTCTTTAATGACTCCGCGATTATTAGCACCTATTAATTCAGCAGGAATTTGCGAAAGCCTTTTACTTGCCTCTGCGATACTTAAACCCAAGCTTACTAAATTGCGAAGGGCCTGATCCATAGTAAGCGAGCTTCCTGCAAGAGTTCCATCTGTTAGACGAACTCCTCCCAAGCATTTATGAACGGTATTACTTCCCAACTTATAATCGCCATCAGGCATTCCAGTTGCAGATGTTGCATCAGTGACAAAATACAAATTAGGAATAGATCTTAGAGCTGCTTTAATGGCACCAGGATGAACATGCAGAAGATCTGGAATTAATTCTGCATGAATTGCATGAGCAAGAGCTGCCCCTACCATACCAGGCTCTCGGTGATGAAATGATGACATAGCATTAAAGAGGTGTGTAAAACTTTTCGCACCAAGGTTTAACGCTTTTACTCCATCTTCGTAACTGCCATTTGTATGCCCAATTTGAACCATAATATTTAAAGCGACCAAGTCAGCAATGAAGTCTAAATTATTAAAAACTTCTGGGGCAAGTGTAAGTGTTTTTATCGTGACAATATTGTGAAGTTTTTCTATTTCTTTTAAAGTTGCAGCTCTGACATGATCGGGTTGGGCCCCAAGTTTTTTAGAACTTATAAACGGTCCTTCAAGATGCACTCCCAAAAGCCTGGCTTCCTTTGGTCCTCGATTAAAAAAAATTTTCTTCATTGATAAGAATGATTTTTCAAGTTCTTCGTAAGGAGCAGTCATCGTAGTTGCTAAAAAACTGGTAGTTCCAAATCGAGCATGGGTAGAAGCTATGATAGAAGGAGCACTTCCACCTTCCATGATGTCCGCGCCGCCACCGCCATGTATATGCAAATCGATAAATCCAGGAATTATTTTAGGTAAATTATCTTTTAGCGGTCCAAGTTTTGTAATAGACTGAATTTTATTTGTGAATAAAATTTCAGCTTCGATAAAAGAATCATTAATTAATATATTGCCATGTAATTTAGTAGTCATTTTTTTTGGTGTGCACTTGTTATTGATTGATTAACTAAATATAAGGCACCAAGGGTAGAGTCGCCTTTGGCTTTTTGATTTCGTATTTTTAAATCATTTGGCAGAAAAGGAATTAAGGCTTCACCCAAACGGCCACAAATCGAAAGTGGCAATTCAGAATTTGGATCCAGAGTTTTAACCATTTCAGCGATTTCTAATCCCGCCTTAGTTAATAATAAAAGCGCTTCCTGGTCTGTATCTGCATTTTGAAATACCAAAGGAGCTAGTTTGGCAAAAGCATTTTGCTGGGCCTCTCCAAGCCAGGCCAAGAAAGAATCTGGAGTATTTCCGCAAAAGTTTTGTACAGCTATAGTTAATGGAGAATGTAGCCTGCGACCATCAATGGCTTTTTCAGTAAGAGCACATGCTCGCTGACCCAACCAGGCCCCACTGGCCTCATCTCCCGAAGGAAATCCCCATCCTGAAACATTTTGTCGCTCAATAGTTTGATCTTTTGATTTTTTTAAGAGCATTCCCACACTTCCCGTTCCTACGGCAACTATTACGCCTGGAGATCCTAAGTGAGCACCCAAAAGAGTTGTAAATCCATCGGTGTCGATAATAATTTTTTTAAAACCGGGATTGCGAAAATAAAATTCATTTTTCCATAAAATATTATTGGCACCAGAAAGCCCTAAACCGATGGCACATTCAGAGAGCATCGGAGCGGCAATTTTTCCGTTGGCAAAAGCCTGTGCCAAAGTATCAAGAATTGAGCGCCATGCTTTTTCTATTCCCTGTCCCAGGGCCGAGGGAGCACCTTCTGCGTGGGCCAATGGGCGCATATCTGGTCCCGCAACAATTACGCGAGTTCCACTACCACCGCCATCTACGCCAATGAAATATTTAAAAGTTGTAACCATCACTAAATTTTATGGTTTTGCCAGTAGCTCGTCAACGAAAGCAAACTTGAGTGATTTTGTATTAATCAAAAAGAAGTTCAATATTCTTAGATTTTATCCTATTTTGACCTTACACAAATTGAGCTTTCATCATTCCTGCGGCAATATACAGGGATTAGATCAAAAAATTGAGGAGTCATCAGTGAAGCTAGCTTTTTTTATATTTTCGTTTTTTTCTTTGCAAGTTGTTAGAGCAGAATTTATGCCTCAAAGTTTTTCTGCAAAATTTGAACAGGAATATATAAGTATTTTAAAGGGTACAACCAAAAAAGGGCAAGGCTCAATCGATTACAAATATCCAAGCAATATTCGATTTGAAACTTCAACTCCCACTCAGGTTGTATTTGTCAGCAATGGTGTCAAATCTTGGTATTATCGGGCCCCGTTTATAGAAGGCGAAGAAGGGGAAGTCTCGGAGTCGGATGCCAAGGAAGGAAGTAGTGTTTATATTAAATTTTTTGATTCACTTAAAAATGGATTATCGGCAAATGCACTTTACGATGTAAAAAATGCAGGAGACGGAATGCATGTTATTACTTTTAAGACCAAAACAGCTAAAGAGTTTGGAATAAAAGAAGCAATTTTAAGTTTTAATTCAGCTAAAGATAAAGAATTTTCTGAAATTAAAAAAATAGATTTGTTATTTCCTGATGGCAAAAAATCCACTTTAAGATTTGTAGATCTAAAAGTTAATTCAAGCCATGACAATCAAAGGTTTAATTTTGTTGCACCTCCGAAAACTAAAAAAACTAATTAGTATTTAAAAAGGATTGGCAAAAAAGTCTGGATCAAGCATAAATTCTTCTTTGCCAGTTATTCTTTTATAAGTAATGAAGTTTCTAAAAACTAATTTAATATAATTTCTGGTTTCTTCGTAGGGAATCATTTCAATAAATTCAAAATAATTTCCATTAAATCGATCAGTTTCCCAGGTTTTTATAACACTTTCACTAGCGTTATAAGCAGCTACCGACTGGGCAAATTTAAAACCAAATTTTTCTCGTAAGTTTTTAAGCAAAGCCGTTCCCAATTCTAGATTGATTTCAGGATTATAAAGATCATTGAAGTCATGATAGGCAGACATGCGATTCTTCTTTGCTAACTCAGCTGCTTTTTCAGGAATTAATTGCATTAGACCAAAAGCATCTGCCCAAGAACGCTCGCTTGGAACAAAAGCTGATTCTTGTCTTGATATCGCCCAAATTAATTCTTTAGGTACTGAATATTTAATTGCCAATTTATCAACACTATCCAAGTAAGGTGTTGGGAAAATAACATTAATATATTTTTCAGTCATGGCATTTCGAGAACTCATTTTGAAATTATAAATTTGTCGCATTCCACCTTGGTACCATTCACTTTGATAATAAAGCGACATGGCCTTTTCTCTTGCCTCTGGAGTTTTGAATTTAGGATTTATTTCTTTAATATACTTTTGAGAAAATGATTTTTCTTCCATGGCCATTAACCAATCGAGGATTTGGTCGCCGGTTGGATTTAAATTTATTTTAATAGGTGAAATGGGCTTAAGTGGAATCTTTAAATCAATTGTTGAAATGATGCCGTAATAACCAAATGGATCAGATGTATAAATAGATGTAAAAAGCTCAGAGGCTTCTTCTTCTTTATTTAAACGAAGCAACACTTTAGCTTTCCAATAATTTAGTTTTGCAGCAAAAATAGGATTACTCGAAGGAGAAATAAAAGAGTTAACATAACTCACAACTTTCTTATTACGCTTTAAGATATAATTATTCCAAACTATGGCCCATTGGATATTTTCTTTTAAAGCCTGATCAGTAATTTTAAAAGAAACAGCTTTTTCAAAATGTTTTAATGCATTGATGTTTTTTTTACTTTCAAGATCTAGTGAGCCATAAATTAATTGGATAGTGGCCAATTGGTTTGAATTTCCAATATTAGTTTGAACTAAGTCATCCAAAAGTTCCCGGGCCTTCAGAGTTTGATGATCAGTCCAAATAGCTCTGGTTAAGGCAATTTTAGTATCAACCCAAAAATCAATTATTTTCTGATTATTTGGATTTTTATTCATTTCATTTTTTAAAAAATCTTCCATCTCAAAAGTTTTTGAAAGAAAAGTTTTTAAATTCCGCTCCACTTTAAAAGAAGTTCTATAGGAATTATAAGCTTTAACTTTTTCGTCAATTGTAAATTCGCCTTCAATTATTTCCCTGTACATTGAGCGTGCCGTTTCAAATTTGCGATTGGCTTCAAAGTTTTTGGCGATAATATATTTATTCGTGTTGGTAATTTCTGTATTATAAAGTGGAGATATTTCTTTTAAGCGATCGGTGTAAGTTTTAATTTGGGATATATTTTTAAGTTGCTCCGAAATTAAAATAGCTCGTTTAAGTAGACTGATTTTTTCGGAAGTAGTTGGTTTAAACGAAACTAAGTCATAAGAAAACTGAGCTTCAAATTCCAAAATATTTTTTTTAATGGCAAGTTTTAATGATTCTTCAGCGTAAGCTTCTCCGAGATATTTTGGAATCGAGGCATTTTTCCAAATATTGCGCAGGCGCCTTTCTGAGTAATCACAAACGGAAAGGGAATGAATAAGGGCCGCCTGATAAATAGGAAGGTTTTTATTTTCAGCGAGATTCGTAAACAAGTCGCAGGCCACGCCGTTTTGGCCTTCACTTTGGGCCTTTAAGGCAAGTAAATAAGCTTTTGCTATTTCTTCCGACTCATTTTGAAGAATAAACTCAAAGTCGTTTGAATTAAGCGAGTTTTTGAGTACTTCTAGGCGATTGGCCAATGGGGCAGAAACTAATCTCACCGGTTTGGTTGCACAACTCGAAATAAAAATGAGAACGAAAAGACCCAGAACTAGAATATTTTTCACAATACCACCAAGAGCTTTGATTATTTATCAATTTTATACTATTTAGAAGGGAATTCAATTTGCAAATAAAATTTAAGATGACCAAAAAGGGCCTAAAGTGGAATTATCAACAAAACTTTTTAATGAAAAAACTGTATTTTTTACCTCTCTTGGTTGTTCTAAAAACCTAGTAGACTCTCAAGTCATGCTTGGTTATTTAGGTTTAGACGGATATTCAATCGCCAAAGAACCTAGTCTTGCCGAAGTTATAATCGTTAACACCTGTTCATTTATCGAGGCTTCAAAAAAAGAATCAGTAGAAACAATTTTAGATATGGCCGATTTTAAAAATCCAGAAAATGGTCAATGTAAGGCCCTGGTTATTTCAGGATGTATGGCCCAAAGATACGCTGAACAATTAGAACAAGAAATTCCGGAAGCAGATCTAATCATCGGGACTGGAGAGTATAATAAAATAACTCTGCTCTTAAAGGCACTTGAAGATGGAAAACTTAGCCAAAAATCTTTTGTTGAAATCCCAATGTTTATTCATACCGAATATGATCCGCGTTTAAATACTTCGCCATTTTATATGGCATGGTTGAAAATTTCAGAAGGGTGTAACCGCAATTGTACATTTTGCATAATTCCAAAATTAAGAGGAAAGCTGCGTTCTAGATCGGTTGAGTCTCTCGTAAATGAAGCTAAGAATTTAGCCTCTACAGGGGTACGCGAGCTCAACCTTATCTCTCAAGATCTTTCAGACTACGGTGTGGATCTTGATGATAATAACAAACTTTTTAATCTTCTAGAGGGACTTGAGACTGTTGATGGAGTCGATTGGATTAGATTATTTTATTTTTATCCAGATGAATTAACTGATGAAGTTATTGAGAAAATGGCGACATCACAAAAAATTAATAAATATCTTGATATGCCAGTACAGCATTTTTCAACAAACGTTCTTAAAAGAATGAATAGAAAAATAACTGGAGAAAAAATTCATGAACGTATTGAAAAAATTCGCTCTCGTATACCGAGTGTTGTTTTAAGAACTTCAATTATCGTAGGATTTCCTGGTGAAACGGAGGAAGATTTTGAACTACTCCTAGAAGGAGTTAAGAAAGCACGTTTTAATCATTTAGGTATTTTTAGATATTCAGATGAGGAAGGAACTCCGGCCTTTAAGCTTCAACCAAAAGTATCTTCAGATGTAATCGAAGAGCGCTTTGATCGTCTTTATGAAACGCAAAGAGAAATAGTGCGTGAATTGAACTCAGAATATTTAGGTAAGATCATACCTGTTCTCATTGAAGGAGAACATGAAGAAACAGAATTATTAATTCAAGGAAGACATGAAGGACAAGCTCCAGATATCGATGGGAAAGTTATCATTAATGATCTTAATGGCAATACCGTCGAAGTTGGTGATTTAGTCTATGTTGAGATTACTGAAGTGCTAGATTACGATTTAGTTGGGAAAATAGTTGTTCAACAATAAATTATCTTTTTAATAAATCCCCAGAAAAATCTGGGGATTTATATCAATCTCTTAATATTTATGGTCTTGGTACTATTGCCCATTGTGGTTCAAGACTATAGTCAGGTTTTACTGAGCGGTTCATAAAAATACTCCAAGCACTCATCGCATCAGGTATTCCAGAAGTTGCAGCAACGGCAAGTGCTGGTTGCATGTTTGAAGGGAAACCAGATCCACTATCAGAATAGCCTGTCATCTCTCCAGTTTTCCAAACAGGTCTTGCCACTCCTTGTATCGGATCACTAGTACGCCATTGGGCCTGAGCTGCAGATCCACATGGCTGATCAACATAATTACCTAAAGCATTTGCAATTGGGCCTGTAATTTTACTGCCGGTTGGAGAGGTTGCATCTTTAACCCATGATAGAAAGTTTGCCTTATAGGCAGCTTCAAAAGTTGTAAAATAAGGCGCAGCTGCAGTTTTACCAGCTCTTACTGCCAAACTATAAGTAGCTCCATCTATCCAGCAATATCCAGGGGCCGTCATGCGTCCTACTGGAAATATTGATTTGTATTTTAAAAGTGGAATAGCATTGTTAAATCCAAGATCAACTAAGTTTCCAACACTCCAAGTAAAAAAATCATCTTGCCAAGGACCTACTCCAGAATTTTCACCTTGAGCTGTTGGATATAAAACTACATCTAAAAATCCGAGTTTATTAGCAGCTTGATTATTTGTGTAGGTGGCATCATAATAACTAATATTATTATTTATGATGTTGGTAAAATAAGATTTCATTGGATGATTATCAGGCAATATAAAAGAAACTTGTCCCACAGTACGCAGTGACCAGGCTTGACCTCTAACTTGAGAGCTTTTAAAAAGTCCTTTATCGTAATTTCTGTAAGCAGGATTAAAAGTTAACAAATCGTAAGTGGCCCAAAAAACAAATTCTTCTAAATAAAAATATTCTCCAGTTAAAAGATAAGGCAAATAAACCAGAGATGGTTGATGAGCATCATCAGGAGCATAAATGCTTGTGCAGTCACCGCCACATTTTGGAAATGAATCATCAACGTTTAGACCATTTACTTTTCGTGTATGATCCCCTGATGTTCCGTAGAGTCCGGCGTATGGACGATCGATAATATTCATTGGTAGATCTGTTGATTTTTCTCGATAATGAATTGGCCAGCTACCAGCAAGGTCAGCTGTTCCAAGGTTAGCATCTCTAGCAATTTTATCCATACTTAATAAATGCATTGCTGCCCATTGAGGAAGAGGGCCAATATCGCCCCGACCTCCAGTTGTCGGCATTACAGGCATAACTATTCCTGCACCCATTGGGCTTCTATCAGAAGCCAGCCAGCGAGTGGAAAGTGCAGTTAAAGCCGATTTTGAAATGGCAAATGATTGATCGTAAGAAGGAACTGCTTTTGTTGCTATCAAGTATTTTATATCGTGTTTAATATTTACGAGTGGCTCAGCTCCAATCCAAAATGTTTTTTTCCAACGAGCATGGTGAATATGCTTTAGACCAATTTTAGAATATACAGACTGATTACCTACAAATAGTTCAACATCATATGTGAAATTTTGAGGAGCCGTTTCGTAGGCCCAATTATTTTCAATAATAACATCAATTTTATTTTTTGAAAGCCCAGTAAAAGAGCGAATGGCAAATCGAGCGTTTAAGTGAGGGTGAATACTTCCAGTTGATGATTTTAATGAAGTAACTAAAATCCATTCATTGCTAATTGGGCCTGATAACCAATTAGAGAATGTCCCAGCATTAATTGGATCATCACTGCTTGCAGTATAAGTAACACCAGCAATTTTAATTTTTACTAAAGCAGAAATTCCATTAGAGATTAGACTTTGTACTGTTAAGGCGGGAGCACTTGCTGATAAAGTTGCCGGCATAATGTTGATAGTTTCAACTGCACTTGCGGTTAATTTAGGAATAACTGTTGAAATAATAGCGTGTCGAACAGAACCATCAGGGTGTTTGGCCTTAATATTAACTTGGAAAGGGATAATTGTTCCATCTCTTAACTTTCCAGCTAAAGAAACATTGGCCGGAAGATGACCTTGAACAAATGCGTGACCAAATGTAATTGGAATATTGATCTGTTCATTAGTTGATGTATTTTCCACTCCAATTGTTGTCAATGGAGTTCCAAGATTTGTTACTGACGCTGGTTTGTATGTAACAACGACTGGCGGAGTAACAACGACTGGTGGAGTAATAACAACAACTGGCGGAGTAATAACAACTGGAGGTAAAGGTTGTATCGGAGTATTGGGATCACTAATAGTCCCCTTATTTTTCAATAAGGCAAAACTTTTTGAAAGATTTAAATTTTCTAAAGCTATGGCACTAAAATCATTATTAGCTTTAACGATTCCTAATTCAATAATCGCTTTTAAATATATTTTTCTTTGTTCTTTGTAAGAGTTCATTTCAAAAATAAATTTTTTGATTGCAAAATCTTTTGCTTGAATAACTTCATTTTTCTTTATGCCAGTAAGTTTTTTATCAGCAATAACCTTGTTCGCATAATCAGTAAGTACTCGTGCATATGCTTGAACTTCGACAGTTGTTTGAGGATAAAGAACATCAGATAAATTGACCTGAGCAGGTGTGGTCGCAAAACTTT
>JAURXW010000266.1 GCA_030654205.1 Bacteriovorax sp. | reverse complement strand
CTTATAAATTTACAGTAGGTGACGTAAAACTTTCTGACGATGGAAGAATGGCGGTCAAACTTACCAAAGATGAACGCAATGCCCTTCTCCTTGAGATGCGTACTTGGCTGCAAAGTTCACAGTCTATACTTGAATCCGTTTCACTGAATAATTTTGAAGAAGTCAGCAAAGTTGCAAAAATTTCTGGCATGGGCGCAGAGGCCTCCACTCCGGGCTCTCTATTTCGCAAACTACCGCTCGAAATGAAAGTTTTAGGATTTGATACACGAAAAAAATTTGATGAAATCGCGGCCGATGCTATAAAATTAAAGAGCCCCGAACACACAGTTAAACAATTAAGTACAGCGATGAGTAACTGTATTGCCTGTCATCAGGTTTATCGCTTTGTTGAATAATTATAAAAGATATGAAGGGCATGAAGTCTTTGCCCATTTAATTTTAGCATGTCTATTGCTCTGCAGTTTTTGCTCGCACTTCAGTAATAAACTCGCTACAATTTAGCTAATGTTAAAAATTCTCAATACTCTATTCTTAATTGCAACTATATTCATATCTGTTGGATTGAGCGAAAATTGTTCAATAAATGAATGCAAATCTGATACGACTTCACAAAAAATAGAAACTTGTTCATTTTGCAACTTGTGTAACAACATTACGTTCTCGAGTCTCGACTCAGGAATCAAACTCAGTTTTAATGAAATCTCCCCAGCAAAAAACTACTGCGAACAAAACCTCTGTGAAACGACCTGGTCCTCATCTATCTTTCGTCCACCGATAAAAGCATTTATCTAAAGCAAAAAATTAATTAAATTTATTCAAGGAACAAAAATGAAACCAACGTTCATTTATTTGTCTTGGTTACTAGCAACCATCGCAATGACTGGTAGCCTCTACTTTAGCAACATCCTAAATCTTCCACCATGCTCACTTTGTTGGTGGCAAAGAATATGTATGTTTCCGCTTGTTATTTTATTTGCTATAGGTTTTGTAAAAAAAGATACAAATTGCGTCTTTTACACATCACCTCTGGTGATAGGAGGACTCTTATTATCTACTTATCATAATTTATTATACTATGGTGTTATTGAAAGCTTTACGGCTTGCACCGCAGGATTAAGTTGCACCTCTAAGCAAATTGAATGGGCGGGCTTTATCACCATTCCACTTCTTGCCTTTACTGCATTTTTACTACTATCAATACTAACTGCTTATTCAATCTTAAATTATAGGAATTCATATGAAGAAAAATGAAAAAAAATTAGTTCAAACAAAAGTTAATAAAGAATTAAAAACTATTCTAGGTTCATTCATTGCAATTGTAGTTGTGGCCATTGGAGTTTACTTTTTTACTCAATCCAAACCAGCTGTGGACAAATTACCTTCTCCATCTCACGAAAATTTAGTAAGAAATTATAGCCACAAAAAAGGCCCAGGTAGCGCAAAAGTAAAAATTGTTGAATTTTATGATCCTGAATGTGAAGCTTGTGCGGCCTTCTTTCCTTATATAAAAGAAATTGTTTCTCGCTATGAAGACAAAATTCAATTAACTGTGCGGTATGCACTCTATCACGGAAATTCTACACTTGCAGCAAAGGCATCAGATGCAGCAGGTATACAAGGAAAATTTTGGGAATTTCAGGAGCTATTATTTCTAAATCAACGAACGTGGTCACATTCGCAAGGTCCGGCCACCGAAAGCTTTATTAAATATGCCAAGGATTTGGATTTAAATATTCCGAAATTTAAAGCAGATATGGATGATCTAGGAAGAATGGAAACAATAGCAATGGATTTAGAAGATGGAAAAAGATTAGGAGTTAACGGAACGCCAACTATTTTTATTAATGGTAAAAAACTAGAAAATATTAATCCAAATCTTTTTAAAGAGAAAATTGAAGAAGAAATTTTAAAATAAATTTCAACTAGCTCAGTTTTTAAGAACTGAGCTAGTTTCATTCTGATTGTAATCTTAAAATAGAAATGCATTTTTGTTGTATCTTATGAATCAATTTACGAGTGAAACTCTGCCTTTCGTGCCTTTTATATTTTCATTATTCTTCATTCGATTTCATTGTATTTCATCAAATGGCCTTACCTGGCTGGCTTCTCATGGCGTGAATTATCTATTTGGAATTTTCTTCAATTATGTTCAATTTCATAAAAAGAAGAAGTGAAGCTAAGACTGCAACAATAGAAATAATAATCATCGCACCAAAATGGGCAGTATCACCTAAAATGGATCCCATAAAAAATAGCCCGACAGTGGCCATTCCCGTAATTGAATTTGCAATTCCATTTACTTCCCCTCTTTTATCTTTTGGAATTAGTATCTGGCGAAGCTCTGTTTCTCCAATGCTAAAGCCATAGAGACCAATTCTTGAAAGAAGTATCAAAATTAAAAATGGATAGATATTTTCTAGGTTATAAAAACAAATGGCCGAAAGCAGAACGCAAATAAACTGAAATAAGATGAAAGATCTACTTGCTTTAAGGAGTCCCAGTTTTTCTTTAGCAAAGGCAAAAAGAAATGTCGGTATTAAACCAAAGAGTGCTCCTGCACCTCTAAAAAGTCCAATCGTAAATTCAGAAGCTTTGGCTCCATCTTTTAAATAACTAGTAAGAAGAACACCATGTGGACTGAGTACAGAAAACCAAAGAAAGGCATAAGAAACAATAACAACTGCGTAAGACTTCCCTTTTAATTTTTTAAGGGAATCAAAAAATTCGGTGAGGAAATTTTTAGAAATCGGTAAGCTCACAATTTTTTCTTTGTAGTCTCTTAAAGCTTGAATTGAACTTAGAAGATAATACTCAGGAATAAAGGTCAAAATGTTTATTAAGGCAACTAACGAAAAACCAAACAGTCCCGATTTCTCATGAAAAAGAGTCATAGCAAGACCAGCAAAAGCTGGAGCCGAAACCTCTGTTAAAAGATCTAATCTTTTTAACTTACTATTAAAAATAGTAAGTTCATCTTCTGGAAGTACATCTACTGCCAAATCAAAACCAACAGAAATATCCATTAAAGATGATCCCAAATTAGAAATGGCACCAAAAATAGCCAATGGAATAAAGATCATTACGTATTCTATTGTCGAGAACTGATTACTTCCTTCCGAATTCTTAAAGAGCAGCGAAATTAACAGCCACATTAAAATGAGTGCAACTGTTTGAGTTCCAATCCCGAGCTTATAAATAGCCAAGCGTTTTTGACTGTCAATTTTCTTTGAAACCCAAGGCCCAATAATAATCTGAGCAAGTTTAGAAAATAAATATAGAATTGCTATTAATTGAATTTTTCCGGGAAATATCTGAATTAGGGTAAGCGGAACGACAAAATCCCATGCCTGATCTCCAAATCTGGTTAAAAATCTACTTAATAAAATGTTTGACTGTATTGACATCCTATCCTCCCCCTAGGGATAATAATAGAATGACTGAATTAAAACAACACCAATCTCACAAAGATGTCCTTTTGCGTTTAAAAAAAGCCCATGGGCATTTGGCCAAAGTCATTCAGATGATTCAAGAAGAAGAAGGTTGCCTTAAAATTTCCCAACAACTTTTTGCTGTCGAAAAAGCAATCACTCAAGCTAAAAAAAATGTCATCCATGATCATATTGAGCATTGTTTAGAAGATAATTATTCTAAAAAGTCTAAAGAAAAAGATTTGAAGGAATTTAAGGAAATAACTAAATATTTATAATGTTGAATAAATTAAAAAAACTAAATTCATTTGTTAATTATTTAATCGTATCGTTAATTATAACGTCTTTTCTTGCTCATTCGCACTTTAAGTCTAATAACTTCTCGACTCATGAATTATTAAATTCTAAATATCATGGATTTCTTTTTTCTTCTCATCTAAACGACCATCATGATTCAAATGATACTCATGAAAATACAAGTGATGAACACGTAGATCATGTTCATAAGCATCGCCATAGTGAAAACGAAGAAGAGCATTCACACAAACATCTAAATTTTCTTTCATCTTCTGAAATTGTCATCCATGATATTACTTACATTTTATTTCATCCTTTAGAAAAACGTGCCGAACTATATTTTGACTACAGTATAAGATCTTACGATTCATACATATTAGAAGTTCTCAAACCTCCTATTCGTACTTAGATTATTCAAAAATATCTAAAATTAATTTTTTAATGGAGAAGAGATAATGAAATTCTTATTATCTACTTTGATTTTCCTTTTAAGCTCAAACTCATGGGCCCACGGAATTTCAGAAGCAGACAAACAAGCTATGCTATCAGGTGGTTACTTAAAATATGTCTGGCTTGGTGCTACTCATATGTTAACGGGCTATGACCATTTACTATTTATTTTTGGGGTTATTTTCTTTTTAACCTCATTTAAAGATATCGTTCGTTTTATCAGTGTATTTACTCTCGGCCACTGCATCACACTTATATTCGCTACCTTTTTTAAAATTACTGCGAATTATTTTCTTATTGATGCCGTCATTGCTTTGAGTGTTATGTATAAAGGATTTGAAAATATTGATGGTTTCAAAAAATACTTCTCTTGGGAACCACCCAGCTTACTTAAAATGGTTTTCGCATTTGGGTTAATTCACGGCTTTGGTCTATCAACTCGCTTGCAACAATTACCTTTAGGTGACGATGTACAATCAATGCTATTTAGAATCCTCTCATTTAACGTAGGCGTAGAATTAGGCCAGATCATTGCACTGACAATTATGCTCATTTTACTTAAAGGCTGGAGAACTACTAACTCTTTTGAGAAATTTGCAAAAGCAGCGAACGTGGCTTTAATTGCTGGAGGAATCTTTCTCTTTAATATGCAATTTCATGGATACTGGCACTCTTTCCCAGAAGATTTTCCACTAAATCAAGATGACCATACTCATATTCACGCAGACATGAAAGCAGAAGAAGTAAACACTCATTAATTCTAAAAGGAGAATAAAATGAAATCACTTATTGTATTAGCTACTCTAATTTTTTCGCAAGTCTCATTTGCTTCTGGAAATCACTATCACCCAAAGCAAATTCTGAAATGCGCCAATGAATGTACTGAAGTAGAAGTAAAAGGAATACTTCCGACGGCACTTGATACTCTAGTAAAAGCCAAAGAAGTGCGAGAAGCTTGGAAGCAAGTCCCACTTGAAAAAATTGAAAAAAGACAATTCAAGAAAGGACCTGAATGGGTTGCAATTTTCTTTGATAAAAGCCAAACAGAAATTGCAAGACAAAGGCTTTATGTTTTTATTACTCTTGATGGTTGGCTAAATGGGGCCAATAATTCAGGAAACTAGTATGACAATTATTAAAAACATCCGTTTTATATTTTATGTCTAAAAAGAAATAATCTTTTGACCGGCCAAATTAATTTGGTCGGTTTTACCACATCACAAAGACTAAGATTTTATCAATTTTTAAATTGAATTTACTTATAACAATAATTTGTTCTAGTTTATATATTATAGGCAATGGAATTTTCATCTATATGGAAAAGAAGCATCTAAAGGTAACAACCTTATCTTAGAAGAAATACACAACCCTAAAAATATTGTCCCTTTAAGAATGGCTCCCATGACTCTTCTTGGAACAATTACCACTCATCTTTTTGGTGGTTCAGCCGGCAGAGAAGGAACGGCAGTACAAATATCGGCCTCAATAGCTGATAACATAGGAAAAATTTTCAAAGTAGATATAGAAGAAAGAAAGATATTAGAGTAGAGCCTTTATAATTATATGCGCGTTGAAAAAAACTGGGAAAAATTGGAAAATTATTTCTGGTCAGACCTGCTGGCAAAAGATTTAAAACATTATTTCATGTTATTTTTTTTAATCTTGTGCTGATTTTTTTAAATTATCTTTTATAATTTTAATTTTACTTTTTAATTGGTTTAGACTGTAAATGGCATTTGCTTTTTCGTTTTTCATCTCCTCCTGAAAATCTTGAGGTGTTAATAAGGGAAATTGAGACGATATCTCAATTTGCTTATTGGCAAAATCAAGTTTTTTGTTCAATTCGTCAGCGTAATTTTCATATGTAAATAAGATAAGCTCACGGCTTGTCGTCAATGAAACATCTTTCCCTTTGAAAAACTCAGGTGTCGCTGAGTTTCCACTAATAATCTTTGTATCCTTCTTATCTATCTGACTCCATTTGGGAGCAATTGAATGGCCCAATTTTATATCTTTATCAGACCATCCACAGGTGAGCATTTCCTCATCTAACTTAGTTTTAAATTTGTTAAATAACAGATGCATAGAAGCGGGGTCAGCTGTAGAATTTTGTGAGTCTTCGCTATAATAACAATTTGTCAGGTCTATGGGAGATTTTTGTGAGTCTTCTTTTATTTTTTTACAAACCTGACCAGTTGTTTCAATAAAATATTCTTCTAGTGGTTTAGCTTCATCCATATATTGTGGATCTAATAGGTATGGAAAATCTTCACCATCTCTATTCACCATAATTTGGACAAGCACATGGTTCCCTCGATATTCATCGTAGGTACCATTTAGTTTGCCATTAATATCTCTATCCATCGCAATTAAAGTTGGTGAATTTTTAATTTTTATTGTTTTAGTTTTATAGCCCATCTCCGCCAAATGATAAGACAACGCTTCAGCTCGGTAAGCACACATTCCAAAACCAGTAGCATAACGAAAACGTGAATCTTTTTTCCAGTCATCAAAAAGTGACTTAAGCTTATTCAAACCAATAGTCTCGTTTAAGTTTGGATAACATTTATCAAATTTTTTTTGAAAACAAGTCTCAAGAAGATCAAATAGTTTGCCTTGATTTTTATTTCGATCTCTCTTGAAATTAAGCTGAATAGATTTGTTTAATTCAATTGCTTCTGAGCATTCTGAAAAATCTGTCTGTGCAGTCTCTTTGAATTCACCACATGATTTTATTAAAGGTGTTCCTGTATTACTAACTTGCTTTGTAATTTGAATAATTTCATTCACAACTTTTTCAAGATTCGGGTTTTCTTCTCCAAAAATATTAGATGTAAAAAGAAAAAGCATTAAGAAAAGGAAAAAATATTTGACTTGAATGACCATGAATTCTTTGTCGGACATTATAATTATTTACTTTAATATTAGCAAAGTTCACCAGGCTGGTACTGTGATTTTTTAGATGTATTTTTCATGTGGAGGAGACGGTCAGATTTGCCCCATTCCTAAAACTAAAATAGCTTTATCCGACCAAAATGTCAATGACGTAAAAGATTTAGGATCTTGAAAATTATTAGAGCGAAGGGAACTTTTAAGGAGAACAGTCCGACAATGGACGGGTGACTTAAAAACTCAAGCTTCGGGTGAAGCTAATTTTTCTTTGCTTGAAACCGAACTCTCTTCAATGAAAGTTAATATAGTTTCTGGTAAATGTTCATATAATAAAACTG
>JAURXW010000253.1 GCA_030654205.1 Bacteriovorax sp. | reverse complement strand
AACATAACCTTAGCTGGGTAATCCTTAAAATTAGCATTGCCATAGTAAAGCTCGCCACTTGAGTTGATGCTAAACTGACTTTTGCCAGTTATCATTTTTTTTGTTGCAAAGTCCCAGACTCTAAATTCAGTGTTCATATTCTTAGATTATTAAAGTTGAATAAAAGTAAACCAACCAATCATCACAGCCGCACTAGCAACCGTGATTAAAATTGATTTTAGAAGCTCACGGACATCGTTTGAGTCTTTTGCGAAGATTTGGTCGATGAATTGGAAAGGTGACATTTTTATTGCCCTCATTTGTTTTTGATTTGCTGTTTGGTGTGAAAGCATTATGCAACACACCTTTTTATTATGCAAGCAATTATTTAAAAGAATATGCAAATAAATTAGAGACTAGAGCCAGAAGGATTGAGAGGATATTTCGAGGAAGAGGATTAAAAATAAATCAGAAAAGATTTGAGATTGTTTTTGGGTAATAAATGGGCAAAATGTATGTACAAAGTAAATGCAGTGTAAATACTTTGGGGGCTAGAGAGAAAGGGGTTGAAGAATAAAATTTGTGTGGGTATTGTGTGGGGATAATTTTGAGAGGAAAAATGGCTAAATATCCAATAATCACAGAAACTAAATCAGGCAAATCAGATTGGCTAATGCCAGAAATGCAGAATTATAGAATGGCTTGCTGTGATTGTGGACTGGTTCACGATATTGACTTTAAGGTTATCAGAATTAAAAAGATTAAAGATTTTGCTGACGGCTCTAGTAGTTATCAAAGAGTTTTTAAGAGGGGAAAGCTTCAAGTAATGTTGAGAGCTGGAAGAAATAACCGAGCTACGGGTCAACTAAGAAGAAAGAAACATAAAATAGAGGTAAAGAATGAAATTGCCAGAGATCGGACAAAGATACAAAAGAAAGTTTGACGACAAAAGAGTTTTTGTAATTGTTAAAGTTATCAGCGGCAAAGTAAGCAATACTGGTTGTGAGCAGTATGAGATTAGAGATGAAGCTGATTTAAATTATAGAGCGCACAGAGAGGGCTGGAATTATGATGAATATACTTTTAATGACGAATTTGATTTAATGAATGAGGGAAAATGAAAACAACAAGCATTAACTTAGACGAGCTAGCTGAACAATGTTTTAAAACGTGGTTTGCTATCAAAGACCATAAAATGCTTTGGGAATATCAAGAACAAGTCGGGAAAAAGCCCGTGGGAAATGTATTTATGGGTAATGAAATAAACAAACTTAAGGCAATGTTTAACGAGGGCGAAAATGACTAGAGAAGAAGAGATTAAATTTAGAGATGAAAGAACGAAAGAAATTGAAGATCTTCTCAGGAAATTGAGCGAATCACAAGCATATTATGCCGCTGACGCTATGCTAGAAGAAAAGAAGAAGAGAGATGAGCATAATTTAATGATAAGCGGCGAGTTTATTTTTAAACTATCAGACACTCATGGATTTCCGATTGAGATTGCCACGCAGGAAATTCTAGAAAAAGGGCTTTTTATAAACTGGTTTGAATTTATAAAATCAGCAGAAAAAGCAGGTTGGAAGAAAAGAAAGATTATAGAAAAGATTAAATCAGCTATGCAGGATTTAGTGGGATTCGATGAATACAAAAATGGATTATTGACTAGATTAGATTTGTATGATGGAAAGCTATCTTAAGGCACCGAAAGAGGAGCGCAACGGATTTAAGGATAAGGAGAGATTAGCTAAGATCCATGATTTGCCTTGCGTTGTTTGTTTTACGAAAGGAATAGAGCAGAAGACTAAGACAATTGCCCATCATTCTATTGGTGGAGGCTTGGGCTTAAAGGTAAGCGACAGGAAAACCTGCGCCCTTTGCGACTGGCATCATACAAGAGGAGAAAAAGGGGAGGCAATACATGAAACGCCTTTGCATGAATGGGAAGAGAAATACTTTACGCAAGACGAACTGATTGAGCTGACTAACAAAATGCTAGAAAACAATAATTAAATGTCATTATGGGTCTGGGGCAACAATACAGGAAGAAGATACCAAAAAAGGAATGGACAAGTTTTGACGAAATCATTGACTTGCAAGAAAGACTTGACTTAAGTGATTCGGACTTTATAAGTCTTTGCTGTAGTCGCTGTTCGTATTATCGCTGGAAGAAAAAAGGAAAAGCTCCTTTGAATACTTTAAGCGTAATAAGAGAGGAATTGGCAAAGTACTACAAAAAACAGTATGATGAAAAAATGAATTTGATTTGGAATGAGTAAAGTGAGGGAGAAAATAGCGAGCAATATTGCAAAATGGGATAAAGAAAAAAGTCTTAGTGAATATGCAAGAGAGCATTTCACACAGGCAGATGCGAGCGGCACAACAAAGATAGCTAATGTTTTAAACAACATATATAATTTAGCATTGTCAGCAGAATCAGAGGACATTCAATTGAAAGCAGCGAGAGAGATAAGAGAAACTCTAGCACTTTGTGAGCCAAAAGAAATCAAGCAGGAAAATACACAAATAAACTTTTATGCTAATGCAAGCAATCAGATCAATGAGAACGTGCAAAGGCTTATTGCTGCGAGTCCGAAGAAGGAAGTGAAAAAAGGAATTGAGGGGATTATTTAATGAGACATGATATTTTTATCAGCGATGAGGGCGTAGCTCTTGAGGTTCATTTTAAAAGTGAGGCCGAGTTTGTAGTTTACGATCTCAATTCTGCTTGGAATGAGCAAAGAGAAAACTTAGAAGATAAAGATATTTGGATGACTGGCTATGTAAGAGGCTGGAATCTCAAAGAAGTAAGTTTCTGTTTCACGGATAATTATGACTCAAGCACTGAATTTTTAGGTTCCCTAATAGAAAGACTTCAGTTCGTGAATGATATTCTACAAAAACGAAAGATTTAACCGCTTCGCTTAGAAACTAACGCATACAGCAGTAGTTTGATAAGCTTATCGCTACCACCCCTTCCCCTCCAAAACGGGGGGATTTGTCAAGTCTTTTATTTTTAGTTTTAAGAGTCAAATGGTATTTTATGAAGGATTATAAGAATCTTACAGACCAACAGTTGATTGATTTAAAGACAATTGCTTCAATTCCTTTTCGTCCAGATAGGGAAAAAGGACAAATGTTTCTTGGAGATTTTGAGACCCAAGAAGAGAGAGAATTATTAA
>JAURXW010000246.1 GCA_030654205.1 Bacteriovorax sp. | reverse complement strand
TTTATATTCTGTTTCCTGTTCTTGAACGGGTTTTGCTTACTTTTCCAGGGGCGTATAGTTTCTGGTTGAGACTTTGGGGAAGTAAGATCGGAGCAAAGGTATATTGGTCACCAACCATAGAAGTAGTTGATCGGACCCATTTACATATTGGCAACAATGTTTTTATGGGAAGTAAAATTCATTTTTGCTCACATGTTGTACGACCAAACGACGATCGTCTTTTTTTATACGTTAAAAAAATAGAAATTGGTGACAATGTTTTTATTGGTGCGGGGTCACGCTTTGGACCTGGCTCAAAAGTTGCGAAGGGAGTTATGGTGCCCTTATTAACTGATTTAAAGGTTAATGAAAAAATTTATGAGTAAATTATAAGCAAGCGTTTACGTTAGGCTGCAATTTTTTTCTTAATTTTTGCTACTTCTCTTTCCAACTTTTGCAATCTGTTTTCGGAGTTACTATGTTTTTCAATTCCGTTTTTTAGAATTTCATTAAGTATTTTTTGATATGAACCACCTGTTTTAGAGGCCATTTCTTTAATAGAGTCAAGACTATCTTTATCGACGTTAATCGTAATTTTAATTTTTTTTGATCTAGTTGCTATTTCGCGAATTTTTTTTGTTCCAGATCCATTTATAACTAAATTACTTAACTTTGGTTGTTTCATTGTAATATCTCCTGAATTTTCTCCAATTAGCACATCCTATAATACGAATTTTTGCCTCTCTTCTTGTGAACCAAGTTGTCAAAACTCTGCCGTCTTTAGTTTTACCAATCCAATACATTCTAGTCTCGAGCTTCGAGTGACTTGAATCATTTAGTTCAAATCCCTTGGGGTCATAAAAGGTTTCAATGGATTCCTTAATAGATAACCCGTGTTTTTTGAGATTGCTTTGTTCTTTAAAATAATCCCATTCAAATTCCATATTAATAGTACCATATTTGTATGTATATAACCATACTTCTGTTAGTTGTTATATATGTAATTGCAATTTTTAACATATGAACAATGTTATGAACGTGTTGAAATTATTAGAGTGCTATCAGGGAAGATAAAAAATGTATTGGATTTGCAAAGAAATTGAAGCTTTAAAATAGAGTTTGAGTTTTTCCCACTTAAACTTTAAAATAATAGTTATGGAAAAAACTTATTCAATCAAAACCAAACGCCTTATTATTAGACCTTTAAATGAAACCGATTATGAAATGTGGAAAGATGCTTATATTTCCATGCTTCCCCCGCAAAACAAATGGGATCAAGCTAATTCAAAACCAACATCACTTAAGAAGTCTGATTTTAAAAAAATCCTGACAGCAAACAAAAAAAACAGAAAAAATGAAAGCAATGTCGACTATGCGATTATTGATAGAAAATCTAAAAAGTATATTGGACGAGTTGGTTTTATGAGTTTTATCCGCTCAATCACTCAAAGTGCTTTTCTTGGTTACTCTCTTTTTAATAATCACTGGGGAAAAGGATACGCCGAAGAAGCTGTTGGTGCTGCAATTGAAATTGCATTTACAAAACACAAGCTGCATCGAGTGCAGGCCGGAATTGAGGCGGACAATAAACGCTCTCTTCGGCTTGCTAAAAAACTTAAGATGAGAAGAGAAGGAGTGGCCAAAAATGTGGTAAAGTTGAGAGGAGAGTGGCGGGATCTCGTTCAGTTTGCTTTAACTTGTGAAGATAGACGATGAAAATTATAAAGCACTTAGATTGTGAAAGTTTTTTAGCTCATAACGAAGAACTTCTTGTGCAAAATGAAAGTTTTTATAACTTAATGCTGGGGCTAGCATACGGAATACGTTCTAAAAACTTTGAAACAAATAACCCTCTTTTTTATTCGATAACAGACGGACAAAAGATTATTTCTTGTGCATTAAGGTCAAAAGTTTACCAATTTATTTACAGATTTAGAAAATCCTACTTCTACTTCTACTTCTAATTCTATTTATCAAAAAATTGGTTACTGTGAAATTGGTCAAAGCATTCATCTTAATTTTATTGAGCTAAGCTAAATTGAAGTCAGTATTGGTGCTTCCAAAGTTCGATATTACCCGATGTATTTGGTTTAATTACGTGAATATTATTGAACAGAGTTAAGATGAAGCAGTTCTTAGTCTGAAATATTTCCAGCTCGTATTGGACATTTTACACCAAAGTTTATCAATGTTTTTTCTCAAGAACTTAAGCTTTTTCCGACTAATTCCGATAAGTAATAGTCTTTTGAAGTTTACCAGTGGTGAATAATTTATGAATTTTTTTATAATTGGCTTTTATCTAATTTTTCAGCTTGCTTGGGCGGGGTCAAAGCCATTTGATCTCATTAATAATGAGTTGGATCAACGAGTATCCTGGCTTATCTCTGCACATCCAAAAAAGAAGAGTATTTTAGAAAAATTTGGTAAACCACAATTGATAGAAAAAAATACTTTATACTATGCCCTTGATGGCTATAAATATTCCCTTTGTATAAAACTCCTAAACGATAAAGTTTCTTATATTAGTTATAAAATACCCCCCAGTATAAAAGTGTCGATCAAGGACTTTGAAGGACTCATAAAATCAGAAGATTTCTCTCCTTATCCAAACATTGGCCATGAAAAAGAACGCTATTATTCGACATTTTTAAAAGAGGAAAAGATACAATTAATTTTCAATAATAATTCAGCAAAAAACTTAGAGAAGATTATATATGATGAAAAATAATATAATCATCTACTTTCTAATGATTGCTTTAAATGTTCAAGATTTATGTGCCGGAGAATTTGTAGATTGTCCTACGCCAAAAATGAATACTGAACTTGATAAACTGTCTGATTTCTCTAACCAGTTGGCTAAAAAATCACTTCAGATAGACTGGTGGTCAGCGGACACTGCACAAATTCAATCACGAAAATGTGCAGAAAAAATACCGACTCTCGGCGAGATAGAAGATGACATTAATTCTCGCAGTAGCACTAAGGCTGAGCCTCATTTAAAAGCTGCGAATGTTGAATTCGACAATGAGTCTCAAGAGCTGGTTGAGGCTTTTGAAAAATTGTTAACTAAGAAAGATATTTTCGGCAAGACAGTCTCTGTTGAGAACGTTCAAGAAAATCTTAAAATAAATCCTAGTTGTAAAAAAGTAAAATGTGCTGTTGAGAAAATTTTTGGCAAAGAACTTGGAAATAAAATTCTTTATTTAAATTTAAAATATGGATTCAATAGTTCAGAATTTGCTTTTAAGAGCTCGTCGAGACTTAAAATTAATGAGATCAATAGTTTACTCTCTGCAGTCAGTTCTTTTCCAGCCTCACGTTTTCCTATGAATAAAAATAAACAACTCACAAGATTTAAAAAAGGCTACACTCTCGCTTCTCATAACGAGAATACTGTTGCATATGCTGCGATCGCATTTTATGACAAATGGGCCAATCAAGAAGCTTCTATGCGCGAATACACGGCCTTTCATGAAATGTCTCATTATATTGGGTCAGAGCTTGATCTAGATAAAAATAAAGCATGGTTAGATCTTAGTGGCTGGGTAGAAAAAGATGGTGATTGGAAGGCCAATAAAAAGAATTCTGTCTCATCTAAATATGGGGCCACAAATCCTGCAGAAGATTTTGCAGAAGCAGCATCTGCTTATCGTTATAATCCTAAATTATTAAAAAAACTTAATCCAGAGAAATACCAATTTTTAAAAGAAACCGTCTTTGATGGCCTCGAATACCAAAAGGACTCCGAATGTGATATTGGTCAGTCCACAAAAACTAAACTT
>JAURXW010000226.1 GCA_030654205.1 Bacteriovorax sp. | reverse complement strand
AATGAGTGATTTGGGACTCAATAAATTATTGTTTGATCTGCGCGATTTTTATGGTGGCTTTATCTCAAAATTTAATATTAATATTCGAGAAGATTTTAGTGCTGATGAAATTATGGTTAGAGGATTTAAAACTCCAATCGAACAAATACTTCTAAATGTAATTCATAATGCTGTAGATGCAGTCTTGGAAAAAGAGCATAAAACTATAGAAATAAAAACTTACTCAGATAATGAATATGGAATTATTGAAATTAAAGATAACGGGCCAGGTATATCGGATGATATTGCCGAAAGAATTTTTGATCCATTTTTTACCACTAAAGAAATTGGAAAAGGAGTGGGCCTAGGTTTAAGTTTAGTTAGAAGTTATATAAATGAATGCCAAGGTGCTATGGAATTTAAAAGTACACCAGGTAATACTTCTTTTATTCTTAAATTCAAGAGAGCAAAAGTATGAACGATGAAGATCAAGAATTTTTAATAAGTTTGCAAAAAGATTTTATAGACGAAACTTTTGATCTTTTACTTAAATGTGAAGAATGCTTATTGAATTTTGAAAAAAACTTTGACCTAAGTTATTTTCAAGAATACATGCGAATTATTCATTCAATAAAGGGTTCTTCAAGGGCAGTAGAGTTTGATTCAATAGCTTCAACCATTCATTTGATTGAAAGCCTAGGTCAAAAATCTAAAGATCACTCGTTTGTGGAAAATTCTCTTTGGGCAATTGATGGCATTCGAGAAGCACTTGAGCTAATAAAAGAAAATAAAAAAGATGAAATGGAATCAAAGCTTGCGTTAGTAGTTTCAAAAATTAAATAAGATATTTAGGTTGTTGTATCGTCCGTTTTTTTAAAGACAAATCTTGTAATTAATAAAACATCGCTAGTCAGTGATTTTGCCATTGCTTTACTTTCAACTTCAGCCGCTTTTAAATCCGCAATTTCTTGCTGCATTTTCTTTATCATTATTTGTTGATTTGCGATGACCTTGTTTAATTTATCAAGGTAAACTTCATGCTGCAGAAATCTTGCTTCAGAATCTTTATTTTTTTCATCATTCATATTAGTTTCCAAAAATTATTAAAACTGGTTGGCAACTTACCCATTAATACCTTTGAAGTTGCTTTGTTCATAAATTATACATTGAACGCGATATTTTGATAGCCCCCGCTTTTGAAAAGAAGCCCAAATACATGGCCGAAATACAAATTAAATGATAAATTTAACGCGATTGCTTTTCTAAGCGTGAACTGTATTCTTCTCTTACTTAGATATTAATTTTTACAAATGGATTTAAAAATGAAAAAAATGCTAATTACTGTTTCCACAGTAAGCCTATTACTGATCAGCTGTGCAAGTGAAAACAAAAACACTTATATGGGAGCCGGTATAGGTGCGGCCGTTGGCGGTGGAATCGGAGCCTTACTAGGCAAAGGTAAAGGGGCCGCAATTGGAGCCGTTGTAGGTGGCAGTATTGGCGGATATGCCGGGCATCGCATGGACAAGCAGGCAAAGGAGTTACAGCAAATTGCTGAAACAAAAAGAACTGAGCAGGGACTAGTAACTAAACTAAAAAGTGACATACTTTTTGATACTGGCAAAGCTGATTTAAAAGCTGAGGCCCGAGACAATCTGCAAAAGATGGGGGCCATTATGAAAAAATATCCTGAAAATATTTTGGCAGTTAAAGGTTATACTGACAACACCGGCTCCAAAGAAATAAATGATCAACTATCTGAAAAAAGGGCACAAGCTGTAAAAGAGCAATTAGTCGCATCTGGTTTGCCAACGGCGACAATTGCAATTCAAGGAATGGGACCAAGTAATCCCATTGCAGATAATAGCAGTTTAGTAGGTCGCAAACAAAATCGACGTGTGGAAATAGAAATTACAGTCGATGAATCAAAAGTACCGAAAGAAGCAAAAAAATAATTAATTAAATAGCCAAAATAACCCTAGACCCGCTAGAGCATAGTTATTTTTTTTAACTAGCGGGCTATTATAAAAAACTGAAGTTTTTAAATAATCCCACCTGAAAAATGGAATAATTACTAATTGATCAATTCGTTTATTAAGCACGATGGCCGTTTGATAACCACTAAAACCACCGTGAGCTTTATAGAATGGGCGACCAGTACGAATATATTTCTGATCGACCCCGTAAAAATATTGATGATATTTTTGATCTGCATACATCGGGCTAACGGAAAATTCGGAAGTCCAATTTAAAATAGATGGTGACGGCTCGGGCGTATGAATAATATTAATATAGGGGACTGCAAATAATCCAATAGGCTTTAAGTAAGTAAGATCAGTCGCAAAACTTTCTCTTACAGGGCATTCAATATTGATATGTAATTTTTTGCTTTCAGCTTTCCAGATATGAAAAATAAACATAGGACCAGCTTCAATACTATAATCCAATGAGGGCATTCCAGCTCTTGCCTTGTTATTTTTACTTTCTACATTAAGCCCTAGCATTAAACTCAATTTAAAAGAAAACCAGTTATTATGGAATATAACTCCTCTAACAAATGATGGTTCTGCTTCTAGTTTATCTGATTTATAGGTAAAGTAGGGAATTGGAAAAGTCCAAAGCTTACTTTGATCACTTCCACGATAATGATTGCCATAAATATTTAAAAAACCTCCGCCCCACTCAAATTGTTTATTTGTTCCAGGTAATGCCACTGCAGATGTGGCACTTGAAACAAATATAATTAAAAATGAAAATATAAATTGTTTTGATTTCATCACCAAGAAAGTATTATTCTCTCGAATTTACCAGGCAATTTAAGAATTCTTAAAGAAGATGATTATATTTGATTATGTGAAAGAATTCATAAGGCAAAGCTATAGTTTGCCTTATGAATTGTTCGAATAACTATGAAAGTGATGTTACTTTTTCTTGTAATTGTTCGAGTGTTACTAAGTGTATATCAATCATCTTTTGAATTTCGCTATTTTTGTCATTGTTAGCTTTAATTTCTTGTTCTAAAAAAGTAATTGTTAAAGTTAACTTATCGATAGCTTCATAATGTAACTTAAGGTCAGCAGATTTTTTTAACAAACTCATTTCTAAAAGTTTTGCATGATTGATTTCAGGTACTGCCATCTTTGGCATTTTTGTTGTAATTGACATCTTGCTAGTATTTACGACTTGCCCCATTGATGTTTCGGCCTGCATTTGAGCACTTCTTTCTTTTAATTCCTTAGGGAGATCTGTAGATTTAAAAAAATAGATTCCCATAATTGCTAAACAAACACACATTGCAATTTCAGTCATAAATACCTCTAAAAAGACGTACATTAATAAATACTAGCTTTAATTTACCCTAAAAAGCTTGCGGTCTGTGCCGTTCTTGTAAAAATTCCACTAAGTTAATAAATTGTCTAAAATTTGGTCACTTTTCAAGCACATTTTTAGAGAATTTTTGGAGATATTTAATAACTTTGCTATAGTTAACATATGAAAATAATAATTCTATTTTTCTTTTTAACTGGCCAGAACGCCACATTACAAGCTTCTGAAATCTATGCTGTATGTAAGGGTAAACCAAGTACCTTCGAACGCCTTTTTACTGATGCCACAAAAATTCGTGAAAAATGTATCAAAGATATTTACGATGAAGAAAAACGAAAAACCGAACAAGAAATCGAAGCTCTATATGCGCTTAATAAATCTCTAGATATTGAATTAAAAAAAGTTGCTTATAAATTTGATTACAACTTAGTTCGTTGTAGGGCAGAAGGCGATGAAAAAGCCAATGATTCGCGAACTAAGAAATGTGGCGAAATTGTAACGGCTAAAAATTCAATACTAACAAGAATTGATAAACTTAATGGCTGGGAGATTAAGCCTGATTTTAGAGATGTTAATAAAGATGCAAATCTAGATTCTTTAAAACCGCCATGTCCTTCCCAAGAGGAATTAAATAAAATGCAGGCCGGGCGATATTTTAATAGCAAGCTTTATAAAACATGGGAAAGATGTGTTACACTTGCACAATAATTAACAGAAAGGATTATTAGTGAAAATATCAAAATTAGAGGCCAGTAAATTTATTCCAGCAGAAATATCTAAAGTTTTTAACGCTTGGATTACTCCTCAAATTGTTGAAAAATGGTTTTGCCCGGAAGGCATGAAGTCACAAGTTATAGAATGGAACGCCACGGTTAATGGAAAATTTGATATCGCAATGATTGATGGCGATGATGTTTATCCAACAAATGGTATTTTTAAGGAAATTATTCCAAATCAAAAATTAGTACTAGTTTACGGTTGGGATATTGAAGAAGATGAGTCTGCGGAAAATTTAAAAGTAAGTCGGATAGACACGCTAATAACAGTTGAATTTAATAATTTAGCAGAAGGAACAAATATTGTTCTCACTCAAGAAGGAGTTGACCCCGAGGAAATCGAGAGTCTACAAGTTGGCTGGATGAGCGCTCTAGCAAATTTAGCTTCAGTTATTTAACTTAGAATCAAATACTAACACCAACACTGATATGATAATGATTTGATTTATCCTCAATGTTTCTAGCAGCATCAAAGATTATTGCGGGAATTGAAATTTTTTTAAAATAATAACGAAGTCCTATACCAATAGCATTTTCATTTATGTTTTTTCCAAAATGTATGGGGGCAATTAATCTGCTACTGTTAAATTCATAAAATGGTGAGAAAAAGACACTAT